>DZCT01000092.1 GCA_022736535.1 Desulfatirhabdium butyrativorans
CAGAATGACAGCAGGGGGAAGTCTCTCCTTTGCGCTCTCTGCGTGCTTTGCGAGAAATAAAAAAATCGGAGAGAGATTCTTCGCTCCGCTCAGAATGACAGCAGAGGGAAGTCTCTCCTTTGCGCTCTCCGCGTCCCAGTCTAAGACCCAGGCTGAGAATAGATGCGAGAGCCTTTTTTCTTTCCGATTAAGTCTGATTTACATGCTCGATTTGAAAAACTGATCCAATCCGGTAATGGTTGCAGACTGAACATGCTTTTTCTTGTCTGTCTGCCGGGCAGCAGCGTTATTCGGCTGAATCGGCTTGGCGCGGGACTGCGCGACAGTGCTGTTCGGCTGAAACGATCTGACAGGGGACCGGGCAACGGTGCTTTCCGGCTGAAACGCCTTGGTATCAGGCTGCAAAGGCACCGCTGCCGTGACATCCGGCTCAGGCATATCTCCTGCCTCGGCAATCGCCTCCGCAGGTTCTTCCGCCGGCGCTTCTTCCGGCAGCGGCGTCGGTTCTGTTCCCTGTTTAAAGCATTCAGAATTGGCAAAAACAACTCCTTCCGGTATGTCAAACTCCCTGACCGGATAAACGCCCGAAATTCTGCTCATAAAACCGAGCCAGACCGGGGCCGCCGCGCGGGAACCGGTTTCATCCTTTCCCAAAGAACGCTCCTGATCAAAGCCCACCCAGGTTCCCGTGATATGATCTGTCGTATATCCGATAAACCAGGCGTCATGCAGATTGCTGGAGGTGCCGGTTTTGCCTGCCACAGGCCGCTCCATGACAAGGATTCTGCGGGCTGTGCCGCTTTTCACCACGCTTTCAAGAAGATTGGTCATAATATAGGCGGTGCTTTTTTCAATGACCTGCTGACGGTTCTCAAATTTCACTTTCTGAATTTCATTTCCGTCCCGATCCAGAATTTTTTTTATAAAAACCGGCTGAACCAGTTCGCCGAGATTGGCAAATACCGAATAAGCTGTGACCATTTCTATAAGCGATATGCCCGAAGCCCCGAGTGAGAGCGAAAGTTCTTTGTCCAAATCAGATGAAATGCCGAGTTTTCCGGCGTATTCGATGACATAAGAAATTCCGATGTCTTTTAAAACCCTTACCGCAGGAATATTGCGTGAATTTGCAACGGCTTTGCGCAACGGAATATATCCCCAGAATCTGTTGTCATAATTTGAGGGGGTCCATGAGGTGCGGCTTTCGGTGTTCCAGAAAGTGAAAGGGTTGTCGCTCAGGATGCTGGCAGGTGTATAGCCTTTGTCAAGGGCAGCCGCGTATATGATCGGTTTGAAAGCGGACCCCGGCTGCCGTTTTGACTGAACCGCCCGATTCAACTGGCTTTCCATGAAATCCCGTCCTCCCACCATCGCCTTGACATGGCCGGTTTTGGTTTCAATACAAATCAGCGAAGCCTGAGGTTTTTCTTTTCCGGGATATTTCTGACGGTCATTCAACTCGTGCAGGCCTTTTTTGATTTCCTCAATCGCGGCTTCCTGCATTTCTATATTCACTGTGGTATATATCTGAAGTCCGCCGTTATACAAAGCCTCATATCCATATATTTCTTCCATATACTGCCGGATATATTCTGAAAAATAAGGAACTCTTTCCATATACCAGTTTTTCGGGGTCCGGATTTCAATTTTTGTATTCAAAGCTTCCGCTGCCTGCGGCTCGGTGATATAGCCTTTTATAACCATCTGCTTTAAAACATATTTCTGTCTCTGTCCGGCTTTTTCCGGGTACCGGATCGGAGAATACGCGCCGGGACCTTTGGGCAGTCCTGCCAGCAGAGCGCATTCTGCCAGATTCAGGTCTTTGACAGGTTTTCCGAAATAATTTTCAGCCGCGGCAGCCACGCCGTAAGCGCGGCAGCCCAGATAAATCTGATTCAGATACAAAAACAGAATTTCTTCTTTGGTGAATGTTTTTTCAATACGATAGGCAAGAATCGCCTCTTTGAGTTTGCGCTCGTAAGTTTTTTCAGAAGTCTGCAAAAAGGGTTTGATGACCTGCTGGGTGATGGTGCTGCCCCCCTGAACAATGGCGCCGGCTTCGATATTTTTGAAAAAAGCTCTGACAATACCGACATAATCCACGCCTCGGTGCGCAAAAAATCTTGAATCTTCTGAGGCAATAAAAGCTTCCACCAGCAGTTTCGGCATTGCGGATAAAGGAACGACGATTCTCCGTTCTCTGTAAAATTCGGCAATCTTTCTGTTATCATCCGAATATACCGTGGTGACCACCGGCGGACGGTAATCTTTCAGAGAACGTATCTGAGGAAGGTCCTGACTGACATGAAGATAAAACCCGGCCCCGGCCAGCAGTGCGGACAAGGTTATGAAAAGAATTGCATAAAAAAAGAATGTTCGGAAATTTCGCACGTGTTGCTTTTTTCTGTATGGTTTGCGAGTTACGCAGTTGATCTCGTTCCTACGCTCCGCGTGGGAATGCAGCCCGGACGCTCCGCGTCTGTATTTCAACAACAAACTAAGTTTCTTAAAGAAACTTAGTTTGTGCGGGCGTTCCCACGCTCCGCGTGGGAACGAGATCAACTGCGTAACTCATAAGGTTAAAAGTTTATTTTTTTTATCCGATCTTTCCGCTTTTGTCTGAACAATATCTATAATTCATTTCATTTAATTTTGCAATGGGGTTAATTTTTCAATCTCAGCTTGAAAGAATATTTATCTGCTGAAAAAATTCATTTTTTAAGACTTTCAAAGCCGTTGAAAATAAATTATGTTTTTTTATGAACTGTGCGCCTGCCGATTTTTTTTTCGGGTTCGATGTTCGGGGTGAGGGGTTCGGGGTTCGGGGGGCTTTTCCCCTGCCCTCGGACCCCGAACCTCGAACCCCCCATTAAAAATGGATTTCCGAAAACTCACGGAGAAAGTTTGACATTAGGGAATGAACCGGTTACTATTTGTTATTTATCAACAGCCCCGTAGAGACGCACGGCCGTGCGTCTCTACGACGAATGATGACAGATGACACATCACCAACAAAATGAGAATTTTAGATGAATGATTTCGATCAGATAAAAAAAAAAGACGGCGATACGGCAAATGTTTCCAATCATCTGAAAAAAATGGCAGAAACACAGCCTTATAAGAGGGCTGTGGTCTATCCGGCGGGCTGGGACGAAAAAGGCCGTATCGCTTACACTCATCTTACGTTCTTGCAATTGGATCAGGAATCAGATCATCTGGCGCACGGCTTGGAAAACGCCGGCATCACACGCGGAATCCGAACGGTTTTGATGGTCAGACCGAGCCTTGAATTTTTCGCGCTGACGTTTGCACTTTTCAAAACCGGCGCGGTGCCGGTGGTCGTGGACCCGGGAATGGGAACAGACCGTATGCTGACATGCCTGAAACAAAGCAGGGCAGAAGCCTTTATCGGCATTCCCCTCGCCCACGCGATGCGGAAAATTTATCCCCGATATTTCAGAACCGTAAAAACATGGATAACGGTGGGACGGCGCTGGTTCTGGGGAGGATTTACGCTGGATCATATCCGCCAGACGCTTTGGGAACCCTATCCTGTTGCTCCGACCCGGCCGGATGAGACCGCTGCGATTCTCTTTACCACCGGCAGCACGGGACCCGCAAAGGGCGTGATTTATACCCACGGCATGTTTGAGTCCCAGATAAAACACATCCGGTCCTGTTTCGAGATCGGCGAAGATGAAGTTGATCTGCCCACGTTTCCGCTGTTTGCGCTGTTTGATCCCGCGCTCGGAATGACCGCGGTCATTCCGGATATGGATCCCACAAAGCCGGCACTGGTTGATCCTGAAAAAATCACAGAGGCGATTGCAAATCAGGGCGTCACCAATATGTTTGCTTCGCCCGCGCTGCTCAACAGGGTGGGGACTTACGGAAAAGAAATGGGAATCAGACTGCCCTCTCTCAGACGCGTGATTTCCGCGGGCGCGCCCGTATCTGCCGCCAATATTGAACGATTTTCCGAAATGCTCTCTGAAACAGCCGAAATTCATACGCCTTACGGCGCGACAGAGGCAATGCCGGTCACATCATTCGGAAGCCGGGAAATCCTTCAGGGGACTCGGAAATTCACGGATCAGGGATACGGTATGTGTGTGGGCAGGCCCTTGGAAGGCTTGGATGTGCGGATCATCAAAATCACAGACACGCCCGTTGAAGAATGGTCGGACAGTCTGGAGGTCCCGCGGGGCGACATCGGTGAAATCACAGTAAAAGGCGATATTGTCAGCAGCGAATATTTTGAAAGTCCTGAGGACAACGCGCTCTCAAAAATAACAGACGGAGACGGAATCCGGCACAGAATGGGCGATCTGGGCTGGATGGACAGCAAAGGCAGAATCTGGTTCTGCGGGCGTAAAAATCACCGGGTGATTACGGAAAGCGGCACGCTGTTCACCATTCCCTGTGAAGCGATATTCAACACGCATGAAGCGGTGTTCCGCAGCGCGCTGGTGGGCGTCGGAGAGCCGCCGAACCAGAAACCGGTCATCTGCATCGAACTGGTAAAAGACGGCAGAAAAGTGGACAAAGATGAAGTCAAACAGGAACTGCTGAATCTTGCAGCCCGTCATCCCATTACCGAAGAAATCAAAACTGTCATGTTCCACAAGGGATTTCCCACGGATATTCGTCACAATTCAAAGATATTCCGTGAGAAGCTGGCATTGTGGGCAAAGTAGGGCGGACACAAAGTGTCCGCCGGTTTAAAAAAAAACGGATATTCGTCACAATTCAAAGATATTGCGTGAAAAGCTGGCGGCGTGGGCAAAGCAGAACGGCCGGGCTGAGAATAGGTAAATCCGTTTTACAGCCGGGGGCAGGTTTCGGAAGAACTTAACAGCCCTGCCTTTAAAAAGTAAAATTCCGTAGGAGGCGCGGCGGCCGGCATGCCCCTGCAACACCATGTTTAAAGGAGTCATATCTGATGTCTCAAAAAAACATTCTGTCTGTTTTAATTGCGGCGATGATAATGCTCGGCGGATGCGCCGCAATAGTGGATCAGCAACTGATTGACAAACCGAGTGTCAGATTTGAGGGATTTTCATTGAACTCGGCGTCTCTCTTTGAAGCGACCCCCACTTTTCTGTTTAAAATCGTCAATACCAATCCTATCGGTTTGAAAATCAGAAATATTTCATATAATTTAAAAATTAATGACAAAAAATTTATAAAAGGCGTCACCGACAAAGACATCAGATTAAAGCCTGTAAGTTCGGAACGGCTCGGCTTGTCGGTAACATTTAATTTATCTGATTTATTTATTTATTCAACAGAATTTATTCAGACAGGCAGGATTGCCTACGATCTGTCCGGCAATATCGGCGTCGGTGCTTTTGCAGCGCCTTATCAGACAAAAGGTTATTTAGAAATTCCGAAATTGCCTGAAGTTTCTTTGAGTTATGTTGACGCTTGCGGCTTTTCCCTTATGGGAAATTCCACCATCGTATTTGTGCTGAATCTGAAAAATGCCAATGCCTTTCCGGTTCAGATTCCGGAACTGGGCTATCGCATCAAAATAGCGGAAAAAGAATTTATCAGCGGCATTGTTCGGGAAATTCCTTCCATTGACAAAAACAGCAGCATCAGTCTGAAAATTCCCATGCGCTCGGATTTTTCAGAACCGGACTGGCCCGTGAATACCATGCTGGCAGGCGGGTCATTGCCGTATGATCTCTCAGGAAACATGAAATTTTACACCTCAAAAAAAATGGAAAAAAATTTTCCGTTTCAGAACGCCGGCGAGGTTTCTTTTCGGAAAAAATAGAGGATTGAACTGACTGAGCAGCAGAGCGGTTTTTCAAATCGCTGAAGCAGATTAAAAATCTGCTTTACTTTCCGCTTCCATGCCTTGCGTGGGCAATCATATTCGACATTTTTGTCGAACTCAAACGCAACTTGTCGAATCTCTGAGCCTTTCAATATACTAACTGTCTGTTTTTATTCAGAACAGATATGGCATGATTGTTGATATAGATAAGAACAGAGGGTTCTCTGTGATCTCTGTAGAAAAAAAAGTTTCCCACAGAGGACACAGAGTTTTAAAAAACCACAGAGATCACAGAGATTTTTAAAACTCTGTGAACTCTGCGGGCTTTTTTTCTCTGTGAACTCTGTGGGAAAATCCTCTGCGGGAAAAAAAGTTGCTCAGACACTCAGTTTTTATTGAACAGGCGGGACAGATGCGGACATATTTTATTTTCATAATGATATTCTTCAATATCGCCGTCAAGCCTGTCGGGGCTGCCGACATGCTTCTGGGGACAGTTGCCTCAGTTGACCGGGAAACCGGCGAGATTGTCCTGCAACTTGATGAATTGCCTGATAAAACAGCATATCCTGCTCAATCAAAAACAATTACTGTAAAAATTTCACCGGATCATATACCCGAATGTGTTGCAATCGGAAAAACTGTACGGGTTTGGGGAGAATATATAAACGGCGGCGGTCCGGTTTTTCAGGCGGAACATATCAGAGGCGGCGGTTTCGGCAGGGGAATGAATGCAGACCCGACCGGCGTGCGCTCCCGTCTCGGCAGAGGCAGGGGAGGGCATAACGGGGGCAGAGGGGGCGGAGGAGGAGGAGGCGGCGGCGGAGGGAGACGGTGATGGAAAAGGTTGTACTCCGGACGTTCCCACGCGGAGCGTGGGAACGAGAACCGCAACTGCGTAACTCCTAAAAATATTTAAAAAAAATCGAGATCGAATTTATGCTTTTTATTTTCAGACGGTAAGCACTTTATTTCTTCCGCAGACGCTGGCACAGCACCCGCGTGATGCCCCGCACCACTTCAATATGTTCTGCCATAAGATCATAAAGCGGTCCCTGATCCAAACGGAAAAGATGCGTATCTTCCAGCGCGGTCACGGTTGCCATGCGCGGCTCGGGATCCAGCGCCGCCAGTTCCCCGAAAACGGTTTTCTCCCCGAGATCCGCTATTTTTTTGCCCTCGTCATGAACGCGTACCTGACCCTCGACAATGATATACATGGATGTTCCGATGTCGCCTTTTACAAAAATGTCTTTCCCCTTTTTGTATTCCACTTCTTCCACAATGGAAGCCACTTCAATCAGGTCTTCTTCAGGCGTTGCGGAAAAAATATCGGTTGATTTCAGAATCATCACTTTTTCAATGGTAAGCAACATCTTTTAATTTATCCTTTTTTATCACCAATAAACACGAATTTTGCCACGAAAGAAATTTGTGTCTATTCGTGGAAAAGATAAAAAAATGTAATTTTTCCAATCGCTGCGTGGAAACGTCACTCCGGAGTGCGCCGTCTTATAAAATGAGAGCGAAGCGAATTTCAGCAGCGGTAAAAATGCTAAACCCATTTTATAAGATTCGGCATTTCAGCACTCCGGAGTGCGCCGTCTTATAAAATGAGAGCGAAGCGAAATTTTTGCAACAGAACAGGTTAATTTTATCAGCGCAGAACGGCACCGGCTAAAACAGAATCTATTTTTTTACTACTGTAGAACGGGTTTGAAACCCGTTTTACTGTCATGAATATTAAGAAGCTTCAAATTTCAACTGCTTGGCTGTTTTCGACACCAAAGGACTTATATCGTTTATCAGCCTTGATTCATATTTTTTATAAGTCTCAGGATTCAGTTTGAACAATGCCCACCCGGCAGCGGCGCGCACAATATCATCCGCATCTTCCAAGCTTTCAGCCAGTTGAGGAACACAGTTTGAAAGATTTAATTTTACAATCAGATCCAAGGCGCAGATTCGCGACCAGGACAGCGAAAAAATTGAAGAACCGAATGCAATTTCTTTTAAGTAACGCTCCACATTTTTCGCTTCGTGATAAAGTTCCAATCCCTTGATTTCACTGAGTTTGCCGAAATACCGGTGTTTGAAAAGCTTGATGACCATTTTTCGGATATTCTCATCTTCCACCTGCAAGGTCATTTCTTCAAATTCCTTTTTGATATTTTCGGGAACAGTCTTATTGTCCTGATGGATATGCCAGTAGAAAAGCGTTTCCAACTCGCTTTTCCGCTGATTCAGCAGCATGAGGATGGAAAGCATCCGTCTCCGGCTCTGATTTAATTCCTGATTCAGCGCATGAATCAGGCGGTCAGAGTGTCTGACCGGAAAAAATGTCACAATGCTTTTGAGGATCCGCTGAGCATCCCCGGATTCTTTGTGCAGCAGCACAGACAGATTGTCCCGGACATTTCCCTCAATATCAAAACTGCCCTTGACCAATGCGTCCAATGCGGCTGTGCGCACGCTTCTGTCAGGAATTGTCAGGGCTTCCATCAGCGCGTTGCGGGCGGCGTTTCCCTTGAAGCGGGCAAGAATATTCGCTGCCCGGCAGCGCCGGGCCCGGCGCTCGCCGGCATCTAAAAGAATGTTTTTAAAAAGATCGGCGGTATAGCGGCCCGAACGCGTCAGATAGCCTTTGCCCATGGGAATACTGGCAAATCCGACGGAATTGACAACAAAACGGGCATAAGCTGCCACGCGCTGCGACTTGTCCTGCGTCAGAGGCTGAAGCCTTTCCGAGAGATCATTGGGATTCAGACATCCCAATGCCCAGATCGCGGTTTCCTTCACAATGGGATCCGGATCGGACAGACTGCGGATCACCGTATCATAAAATTCCATGGTGGAAATTCTCCCGATGGTAAACAGGGCGCAGGCTTTTGTCCATGAGGATATCCATTCACGGGAACGTCCCAGTATCTGTTTCAGACGCTCGTGCCGGGTCGAAGATTCCTCTTTCCGAAATCGGATCAGCCGGGAAAGGCGCTGGGCTGAACTGAGGTCTTCCAGCAGAGGGAAAACAGCACTTTTAATGTCCTGAGAAACCCGCGTATCCAAAGATTCAAGGGCATAAGAGCGTTTCTGCGCATCGCTGCTGCCGAGATTGATTTCCGCATTCCGAATCTCGCTCGGAGGATAAACCATTGCCATCAGAAGAAAAATACGCTTCCGGTTTTTTCCTAATTCGCCTTTCAGCGCCCGGTACAACTGTGAGGTGTCTTCATCATCTCCGATGTCAGTCAGAACAGAAAGTATCCAGGTGGCGTCCTCCGCCTCTTTCCAGATTCTTTCTGTAATCATATCTCTGTCTGATTCCCGATACCGGCACGCGACCAGCGCCTCCAGAACATGCCGGCGAATCTCCACTTCCGAAAAATCCATCTTCTTTTTAAGGATTTCAACAGCGCGTTCGCCCCGGAGCCGTCCCAAAGCCCGAATGATCCGAATACGCACGGCATTTTCATGGTGTTCGCCGTCAAAGGCTTTTTCCAGTTCCGGCAAAATGCTTTCACCGAAGGCGACCACTGCTGAAACCGCATCTTTTCGCACCGCAGGCTCGGAAAAATTTTTCAGCAGCAAGGGCAGCAGTCTGGGATTTTTCAGATTTCCCGAAGCAATGATGGCTGATTTTCTGACCTGGGGATCGCTGTCCTCCAGCAGTTTCAGCAGGGGACGGTAAAAACCGGAAATGCCCACCTCTCCCAGCACCTGCGCTGCCAGTTTCCGTTCATCCGGAACTTGGGAATCCAGCAGATCATTCAGATTGCCCCCGGCAGCCAGAACGCCGTCAATGCCGCTGTGCCGGAGCAGGGCAATCATCGCGCCTTTTCGGATTTCTAATTCCGGATGTCTGATATAGGAAAAGACTTCTTCAAAAGATTCGGCTTCGGAAAGCGCGCAAAGCGTTTGCAACGCGGCGCCGACCACATCGGGTGTTTTTTCTGTTTCCAGCAGTTTGCTGACCGCGGGCAGCGCGCCGTTCATGCCGAGGATTCCGATTTTTTTGGCAGCGTGTCGGCGGACCTGAGGTTCGGAATGCTCCAGCAGTTGGACCATATAGGTTTCCAATTTGGCGTCTCCGATTTCCTCCAGCATATTGAGGCAGTAAATCACATCTCCGGGTTTCTGGCTTTTCAGTCCTTTATGCAGAACCGCCTTGCTGGACGCGTCCTGCAAGGCAATGGACGCGCCCCCGGTCAGTTTGCCCTCGCTTAATGCTTTTGTCAGCACATTTGAGTATTCCCGGCGCAGTGAAAATGCGACAGAAATCCATAAGCCGAGAATGAGAAACATGACGTAAACTAAATGAATCACATCAAATTTGAAGGGGAGCCATGAGGTGATCAGCAGAAGGAGCATCCCCACACCCGCGCCTGAAACCGGTTCCACCATGGTTTCCACAAGCGTCTGCGCGCGCAGACGCCAGCCCGTGGGAAGGGGCTGATAAAGAATCCGAATGGTAGGCTCTTCAATGGTATAACGGATCACTTCATCCGCCACTTTGATCAGCACCGCCGTCCAGAAAAAGGCGCCGGCGCCTTTGAAATACATTAACTGCGCCAGAAAAAAGCCCCCTGCCAGAATCATGGGAAAAACCAGCAGTCCGATGCTCAGACCGTAGCGGTTGATGAGTCTGCCGGCTAAAAAGCCGTTGCACAGCAGCGTGAAGGTTCTGAGGATGCCGAGAAAGATGCCCAGAAAATGCGCCATTTCATCTTCCGCGGGAAAGCGCGCCTCAATCTGGGTATAAAAAAGATAATCCGTAAAATAATAGGCAAAGATGGAAAGCGAAGCAAAACAGAACACTAAACGGAGATAGCGGCTTTTTAAGAGTTCGGGCAGGGATCTGTCCTCTTCCTCTTCCTCATCCTCTTCTTCGGGAGATTCGATCTGATTAGCAAAAATGCGGATGATATATCCCAGAAGAACCATACAGCACAGCACCGCGCAGACGGAAATCACCAGCAGATTGCCTGTTCCGATAAATTTCACCAGCACGGAGCCGGAAAATCCTGCAATGATGCCGCCGACGGTCTCTCCCGCGCCGATCAGACTGAAAAGGCGTTTGCTCTGGCGCAGGGTGAAAAGCCGCCCCGCAAGCCCCCAAAATTCAAGATAGAAAAGCGCGGTGAGCACATAGTAGCTGATGGAAATCGCCAGCACGGTCCATTTGGAGTCAACCGTCATCAGACCCAGATATAACACGCATAAGGAAACCAGTATCACGATCAGCGTGGTGCTCAGCAGGCGGGTAAACGACAGAACATCTTCCGCTTTTGTATGGATATAGCCGACAAATGTGGTGACACCCGCGGCAATCATATAGGCATAAGGCAGAAATTCACTGGAAAACTTTGTAAGAAACAGGGAGTATGAAGCTGTTTCCAGAAAAGTCAGCGCTATGCCGATAAAAACAGAATGTATAAACAGCAGTGTTGTCGCCGGTCCTTCGCCGGTTCGCAGATTAAAAATATTTGCCAGCGTATCTCTCAGTCTATTTCCCATTCAGTGTCCCCATGCCGACGTGCCGAGAATAAGAAGATGCCTTTGCGGCCCCGGCTAAAATCAGATGCCTCTCTGCAAAATTTTATTTCATGATAAAATCTGTCATAAAAACTTTAAAATCAGCAGTTCATTTATTCAGCAGTTCATTTATTCAGCAGTTCATTTATTATGACAATTTTGCAAAAGCATCAAGATAAAAAAATTTGAAATCGGAAAAAAATATGTTGCATAAAAGCAGCGCCGTCAGAATAAAAGCAGATAAACCCGCTTTACATCTGATATATTCGGGGTTCGGGGTGTGGGGTTCGGGGTACGGGGGGGCTTTCCCTCAGACCTCTGACCCCGAACCCCGTACCCCGAACCTAAAACAATTGACATTATCAGACCGGCTTTGATAATGTCAGTATGAATGTTGAGCCGCATATCCTGCAATGCTTTAAAAAAAAGGAAAAACCATGTCCGGGAACTCAGACCAGACATTTACCGGCGGTATCGGATACCCCGCAAATCATGATGAGACACTGACGCGTCAAATCGGCGCCCGACATCAGGAAAATGAAACACTGACGCGTGACTGCCGCGTTCCGGCAGCGCCGCAGCCGTCTGATGTCACGGCGCAGGGCATTGAGACAGGAAAAAAAGCTGACGGCAGCAGATGGAAAATCGGCGATATGATTGACAACCGATATGAAGTAAAAGGCATGATCGGTCAGGGCGGCATGGGAACGGTTTACAGGGTCCGGCATCGGGAGTGGAATATCGAGATGGCGGTGAAAATGCCCCTTGCCGGTCTGGTGGCAGATGAGGCGTCCAAAGCCCGATTTGTCCGTGAAGCCCAGACATGGGTGGATCTGGGACTGCATCCGAACATTGTGCAGTGCTGGTATGTGCAGGAATCCGGCGGCATTCCCCGTGTTTTTATGGATTATCTCAAAGGCGGGAGTCTTAAAGACCGCATCAGGGAACACGAGATTGATCCGGATGACGGGGAAAGCATTCTTGATCTGATGATTCAGGCATGTGACGGTCTGGTTTATGCCCATGAAAAAGGGCTGGTGCATCGGGATGTGAAACCGGGAAATCTGCTGATGACCGAAAAAAAACGCCTCTGCGTCACGGATTTCGGTCTGGTGAAAGTGGCAGGCGCGGCTGACATTGAAGATCAGGGTGAAATCAGAAGGCTTTCAGACATCAATTCCTGTGAGGACTGCGATCTGACGATCACCGGCTCGCTTCTCGGCACGCCCGAATACGGCGCGCCCGAACAGTGGGCAGGCGCACGGCATGTGGACACAAGAGCGGATATTTACGCGCTCGGCGTGGTGGTTTTCGAGCTGTTCTGCGGCAGACGCCCCTTTGACGACGGCATGCACCGGGAACCGCCCCAAGTCCTGATCGGACGGCATCTTTCCCAGCCGCCGCCGGATCCCCGGGAATTTAACAGAAACCTGCACCCGGGAATAGCCGCGCTGATGCTGCGCTGTCTTGCCAAAAAGCCCGAAGAACGCCCCGCGTCAATGAACGCGCTTCGCGAAGAACTGGCGGAAATTTACGGCATCATCACAGGTAAAAAATATTTCCGTCCCGTGCCGGCTGCTGCAAATCTCCGGGCAGATTCGCTGAACAACAAAGCGGTATCGCTCTGGGATTTGGGTAAAAAAACAGAGGCTTTTGCCGCATTCCGAAAGGCGCTTGCCTTTGATCCCCAGCATCTTGAGGCGAACAAAAATCTGAGCGTGCTGTACTGGAATGAAGCGAAATTTACGGATATACCGGTGCTGGAGCGGCTGTATGCGCTGAAAAAGATTCATTGCGAACGCGCCGAGTATTGGCGGGAAATCGGCGAAATTCATCTGTGCCGGGGCGCGATGAGCGAGGCAGCAGCCGCGCTTGAAAAAGCCCGGGCCCTTGAACCGATTGACGAGGAAAGCAGACGGCTTGACAAATACGCACGGGAGGCAATGTCTCAGGACATCGGCTGGGCAAGGAATACACGCACGTTTGAAGGACATGCCGGCGCGGTCAACTGCTGCGGCATCAGCCCGGACGGAAAAAT
>DZCT01000093.1:0-7356 GCA_022736535.1 Desulfatirhabdium butyrativorans
CATGATGTCTGTTGCCGATACATTTCCCGCCGCGCCTTTCAGGGAATGGGCTTTCAGTTTCGCTTTTTCAAAATCTTTTATTTCAAGAAGATGATAAAATTCGGAAACAGCATCTTTCTGAGAACGGCAGAAATCTTTAAGAATGTCTGCATACAGTTTCCATGAACCGCCGAAGCGTTCCAATCCGTCTGCAATATCCAGACCGGGAATTGAGAATTGAGAAGTGAGAAGTGAGAAATGAGAAGCGGATGGCGTCACCTCTGACCTCTGACCCCTGACCTCTGACCCCTTATGAATATTTTTTCTGAGAATGTCAAACAGTTCTTTTCGGTTAATCGGCTTGGAAATGTAATCGTCCATTCCGGCGTCAAGGCATCTTTCCCTATCCCCGGACATGGCGTGCGCGGTCATGGCGATGATGGGAACGGAAGAAGGGTGAGGGGTGAGGGGTGAGGGGTGAGGGGTATCGTCGCCCCGCACCTCTGACCCGTCTATTCTCAGCTTGGGCCTTACCCACTCCCTTATCTGCCTCGTGGCTTCAAATCCGTCCATTTCCGGCATCTGAATGTCCATCAGCACAGCGTCATACCGTTTCTCCCTGACGGCTTTGACGGCTTCCAGTCCGTTTGCCGCAGTGTCGGCGCGGATGCCTGCCATTTCGAGAATTTCAAACGCAACCCGCCGGTTCACCGGATGATCCTCCGCAAGAAGTATCTGAAGACCTGAAAGCCCTTCCATATTGACAGCATCTTTTTTTCTGCGATGTCCGGAAGGAAAAGTTTTATGCCCGAATAATTCCATAATCGTGTCAAAGAGCAGAGAAGGCTTGAGCGGTTTTATCAGACAGCTTTCAATACCGGCTTCCTTTGCCCTGCGAATATCATCTTCCCTGCCGAAAGCCGTGTTGATGATGATGGGCGGCGCGGCAGCACGCGGATTTTTTTTGATTTTTTCCGACGCGGTGATGCCGTCCATACCGGGCAGTCTCATATCCATGAGAATCAGATCAAAGGGTCTGTCGTCCAAAGATTTTTCATAGCGCAGAAGTGCTTCTTCCGCGCTTCGGGCTACAGCAGTCTGAAAACCGAAAGATTCAAGAAACTGTCTGATAACCGAAAGCGCGGCGGCATTGTCTTCAACTGCCAGTATATAAAGATTTTTCAGTTCAAAGGGAATCACCGGCAGATATTCAGTCGCATAAGTGTCGGAAGCCCTTGCGAATGCGGCGGTAAAGTAAAAAGAACTGCCCGCGCCGGCCGCGCTCTCAACCCGGATATTGCCGGACATCATGTTCACAATCCGCCTGCATATCGTCAGCCCCAGCCCCGTGCCGCCGTATTTCCGGGTAAAAGAACCGTCTGCCTGCGTAAAGGCATTGAAGAGTCCCTCCTGAACAGCGGGATCAATGCCGATGCCGGTATCCCGCACACAGAAAAGCAGAACGACTTTTTCATCATCAGCTTCCTGTTTCCGGACTGAAATGCAGATTTCGCCTTTTTCCGTGAATTTGAACGCGTTGGATGTCAGATTGATCAGCACCTGACGCAGACGCAGGGGATCGCCGACCAGCCGGGAGGGAATATCCGCCGAAATGTCAACAATCATCTCAATATTTTTTTCAGATATCTGATCCAGAAAAAGATCGGAAACTTCCTCTGTGATTTCTCTGAGCGAAAAAGGAATACTTTCAAATTCAAGTTTGCCGGCTTCGATTTTTGAGAAATCGAGAATGTCATTGATAAGTCCCAGCAGAGATTTGGCGGAAACATCAATGACATTCAGATATTCCGCCATTTTCTCACATTTTTTCTCAATATCCGCATCCTCTTCCCTGTTTCCGCCCCCCGGCTCGTGGGCGATGAAAGCCGATGCCAGTTCGCACATGCCGATAATGCCGTTCATGGGCGTGCGGAACTCATGACTCATGTTGGCAAGAAATTCGCTTTTGGCAATGCTGGCAATCTCTGCTTCACGCGCAAGTTTCCGGGCATTCTGAATCGCCGCCTCCAGATTGCGGTTGAGGTCTTCAAGTTCTTCGGTACGCTCGGCAACCCGCTGTTCAAGTTCTTCGTTGAGCATTCGGAGGGCTTCTTCGGCTTTTTTCCGGGCGGTAATGTCCCTGAGAATCACCAGCAGCCCCTCGGGGCGCCCCTTGTGGTCATGGTAGCGGGACGCGCTGATGCTGACATAGCGGAGCCGCCCGTCCTTTGTAAAACGCCGGGTGACAAAGCCCCGGCAGGGCGTCCCGTTTTCAAGCAGTTCTGTGATAATATTCATGGTGGCGTGCCGCTCAAATTCAGGCAGAAAGGGGATGCGTCTGCCCCTGACTTCTTCAATTGTCCATCCGAATATCTCTGTAAATGAAGGATTGATGTAGGTTGTTCTTCCCTCCAGATCATAAATGACAATGGCATCGGCAGATGAATTGAGAAGGGAACGATAGACATCTTCGGCTTTCTTAGACTCTTTGTAAAGAATTTTATACTGCTCTTCGCTTTGACGAAGCGCTTCTTCAGACTGCCTGCGGTCGGTAATGTCTATTCCCGCACCGAAAAAATAATCCACTTTGCCGTCACCGCCCTGTATCACATTGCCGTGCCATTCCACAAGCAGATTTCTGCCCGCTTTGCTTTTCACATGGTTCTCTGTCAGCACCGGTTTGTTTCTGTCATCCCGGGAGACCAGGGCTCTGAAAATTTTTATCAGTTCTTTCCGTTCATTTTCAGGAACAAATTTTTCAGCATAGTTTGCACCGACCACTTCATCTTCAGTATAGCCCAAGGCATAAAGCATGGTCTGATTCATCATTAAAACTTTGCCCTTAACAGAGATGGCGACAAAAAAAACCGGCGATGTCTGAATCAGCACTTTGCTGAAATCCCGTTCTTTTATCAAAGATGCTTCCACCTGCTTTAAGGCTGTAATATCTGTCAGCGATGAGATGCGTTCCGATGTCCCCGGAATGGTGACGATTCTGTTCAATATATGCTTTACAGTCGAATTTTTATCCAAAAATCTGAACTCATAGAGATTAGGTGCTTTTTCTCCTTTAGACCTTTTTCGGTGAAATTCGATCATTTTTTTCAGGTCTTCAGGATGTACAAAGTTCGGCCAGGGTTTCTTTCCTTCGATTTCCTCTCTGGAATACCCGCTTAACTTTACAAATTCGTCATTGCATTTCGTGATAACGGCGTCATCTGAGAATACAACTGTGGCTGTGCCTGTGTTTTCAAACAGACTGCGATATAAAAGATTGCTTTTTTCCAGGGCTTTTTCTGTCTCTCTGTACAAGACAGCCTCTTTTTCCAGTATGCTGATCTTTTTTTCTAATTCTTCGTAAGTGGGCTTCTCTGTCATCAGAACATACTCCGGGGATGAAATCTCTGGCTCTGTAAGGGGTGAGAGGTCAGAGGTGAGGGGTATGCCGAAGCCCCCTCACCCGAAAAGTATATTTATAACTCAAAGGGCTATATATTGTCAATCACTGATCTTTTTTAATTAAAGATTTGGATATGTTGACAGAAAAGGCAATTGCCTGCGCCGGGTCCCGGGTTCTCTTTGAGCCATAAAAAAATAAATATTTCAAAATGTTGGCACTTCTGTTTATACGTCATTCTGTGTTTTTTTGCGATTCGGGAAAAGTTGAAGACGGCGTAACTATAAAAAGAAAAAGCCTTATTCCGCTCTTTATAAGCTGTCTGTTCAAAATTCTTGACACTCCGACCAATATGATATATTCTTAAACATTTAAAGTTGGCGCGTCAGATATGCCTGACGCAACAGTTGCTGCTTACTGTCCGGTTAAGACCTCGGAGTTCTGAAAATTTCCAAAGTCCGATGCAAAGGGGATTTCCATGTCAGCAGGAATCTGCCCCTGTCATTCCGAATGCAGTGAGGAATCTGAGGATTTTGCCCCTGTCATTCCGAACGCAGTGAGGAATCTGAGGCTAATCTTATACCAATTCGCTTTCAGGAATGCAGAAATCTGTTCCCGGCCGGACACGGCGTTCTCCGCCGCTGTAGAACTGCCCGGTTTAAAACAGATAAACCCGTTTTACCGAATGCGGAAAACATCAATTTTGAAAGCGAATCGGTATTATTAAAATCGCTCGGCCCGCTCCGTTTGAAATAACAGGGCGGATGCGGAGCGTCCGGACTGCGTATCCCACGCAGAGCTGGGGAACGGGAGGGCGTGGGAAGCATTTTAATTTCAAATTTAAAGTTTCGGAGTGATTTTATGGGATTCGGCGAAATAAATATTATTGATATGATACGCAACGCCAGTTTGATGGTTCAATTAGTGTTGCTGCTCCTGCTCTTTTTTTCCATCACATCATGGAGCATCATCTTCATCAAGTATCGTTATATCCGAAGGGCGTACAAAGAATCTGCTTTTTTTACAGATATATTTTGGGAAAGCCGGGATCTGTCGGTCGCCTTCAAAGAGGCAAAAGACCTTCACGGCAGCCCCATTGCAAGAATTTTCCGCATCGGATATGTCGAACTGAAAAAACTGACAGAAGCCGGAAACATCGGGCCCCAGAGCGGCACCGGAAACCCGGTGAAATTAAGCGGCAGATTCACCGGAATCGAGAATGTGAAACGCTCGCTGAATCGGGCGATCAATACGGAAGTGACCCGCATGACGCAGATGGTGCCTTTTCTTGCCACCACCGGCAACACCACGCCTTTTATCGGTCTCTTCGGAACGGTATGGGGCATCATGGATTCTTTTCACGGCATCGGCATGAGGGGTTCAGCCAGTCTGGCGGTTGTGGCGCCCGGTATTTCCGAGGCGCTGGTTGCCACTGCCGCGGGGCTGGCTGTGGCGATTCCGGCTGTCATCGCCTTCAACTATTTCATGCAGAAGGTAAAAGTCATTGAATCTGAATTAGAAAGTTTTTCCGCCGATTTTCTCAATATTATCGAGCGGGATATTCGATAAAATCGGTGTGAGGTGTTAAAATAGGGTTTTATAAAGGCGCAGTTTTAAATATGGAAGATTTTTTCTATCTTTTCAAGATTCTATAATTTAAAGACCTGGAAAAGGAGCAAAAATGAGCAAAAAAATTTTTATCTCAACCATTGCTGTCGTGTTTTTTCTGATGCTGTCTGTATCGCTTCCCTTAACTCAAGGGATTTCCTATGCAGAAGAAGAAAAATTCGGCGGACTCGGCATGTCCGTGGCGCAGATATTTGACCCGGATGTTGAAAATAAAATGGGTTCGCTGGTGGTGCTTGACGTACTTGAGGGAACGCCCGCTTCAGAACGGGGCATTCAGAGAGGAGATGTTATCACACAGATTGGCGGGGAACCTACAAAGGGCAAGACGTTTGAGCATCTGATCTTGGAAAAGCTGAGAGGAAAAATCGGCTCGAAAGTTGATATTGTTATTGAACGCGCCGGCGTAAAGACACCTTTGAATTTCACTTTGACAAGAGTTGAAATAACCTATCAGCCGGAACAGAAGGGATAATTTCATTTTAAAGTCTTCCTGTTCGGCAAAACTGCGCCTTTCCAAACGGTTAATAAAAGCGACAGATCAGTTAAAGAACTATCTGTTTTCGGGAGAAAGATATGGCAATCGGAAGCGGAACAGACCGCCTGATGTCTGATATAAATGTGACGCCCTTTGTGGATGTCATGCTGGTGCTGCTGATTATTTTCATGGTGACAGCGCCGATGATGACGCAAGGGGTTGATGTGGCATTGCCGGAAGTCGCCGCCAAAGCACTCCCGGCGGAACAGGATCAGCTCGTTGTGACCGTTAATAAAAATAACGAAATCTATATTAACGATTATGCGGTAACATTGGACATGCTGGGGGATAAACTCTCGAAAATTCTTGAAAACCGCTCCAGCCGTGAGATTTATTTCCGGGCGGATAAAGACATCCCCTGGGGCATGGGCGTCCGGGTGATGTCCCGGATCAGAGAAGCCGGAATTGAAAAATTGGGAATCGTGACAGAACCCCCGTCGGAAAATCCGGCAGAAGAAGAAACCGAAGAAACAACAGGAAAATCAGAAAGTTAATGGCAGTAAATATGGACGGCGGCATTTCTCTGCTTCGAGGTACGCGAGATGAGGACGCTTCATTCTCTTTAATGTTTTTCGTTTCCGCGCTGTTGCATCTCTTTTTTTTTGCAGCCATGATTTTTGCGCCGGTTTCTGCGTCGAGAAGCGATTTTTTATCTGCCGGTTCAGTGATAAATGTCAGCATGGTGACGCTTCCCGCGCCGGGAAGTCTGCCGGAAGCAGGCGGGAAAACCGAAGAAACAGATAAAACAGAAGAAGCGATGCCGGGACCGGAGCCGGCAGCCGAAGCGGAAGTTCAGGAACAGGCAGTTGTTGAGCCGGAGCCGGAACCCGCATCGGAACCCGAACCTGCGCCCGCGCCTGAACCGGAAAAAGCTGAAGTCAAAATTACCGAACCGGAGAAGCCCAAAGCAGCGGTTGCCGTTGAACCGGAAAAACCCAAGCCGCCGGAAAAACCGAAAGTTGTAAAAAAAGAACCGGAAAAGCCGAAGGTCGTAAAAAAAGAGCCGGAAAAACCCAAAGCGCCGGTAAAAAAAACAGAAGAACCGGTAAAACATAAAAAACCGGATGAGCGGGTTGCCAATTCCAAAAAATCGAGGTCCAGTTCGGTTGAGGATGCGATTGACAAAATCAGGCGTAAAGTCGGTGCCGGCGAAGGCAAAAACGAATCGTCTTCTAAAAACGCGGCAGGCGCCAAAAAGGGAAATGCAGCAGGCGGCGGCAGAGCAGCAGCAGGCAACGGCGCACCGGGGACTGGCGGCGGCGCCGGTTTCGGTCTTGCCGGAAGGGGAATTTCCGCCGCGCTTGAATATTATAAGCAGAATATTATTCCGAATCGTATCAATAATAATTGGGCAATTTCCGAACATCTGCTGGGAAGACGTTTCGGGCTGGAAGCGATTATGGTGATTAAAATTATGCCGAACGGGCAGATAGCGGATTTCTGGTTTGAGAAAAAATCGGGAGACAGATATTTGGATGAATCCGCAGAACGGGCTGTCAGAAAGTCGAATCCGCTTCCGCCCCTGCCGGGAGATTTTACAGGTTCCTATTATGAAGTGGGACTGAGATTTACGCCTTCGGGGTTAAATTAAGGGGCAGTGATGCAGAAGCAGTGAACTGTCATTTCGAGCGAAGCGGTCCGAATTTTATAAGATTGGCTTCAGATTCCTCGCTTCGCTCGGAATGACATGAAAGACTTCGGAATGACATGAAAGACTTCGGAATGACATGAAAGACTTCGGAATGACATGAAAGGCTTCGCAATGACATGAAAGACCGGGTTCGGCAATGACATGAAAGATCGGGTTCGGCAATGA
>DZCT01000093.1:7456-13244 GCA_022736535.1 Desulfatirhabdium butyrativorans
AATGACATGAAAGACCGGGTTCGGCAATGACATGAAAGATCGGGTTCGGCAATGACATTTCCGAATCACTGTTTTTTGCACCGTTGCCAATTAAGGAAAGGATTTATGATCTGTCGTATCAAATTCATCTGTATGGTGACATTGCTGTCTGTGCTGATGCAGCCGGCATGGAGCGCCGCAAGCTATGATATTATTAACATTGACAATCCGTCGTTGCGGAAAATTCCGCTGGCAATTCCTTTGTTCAAAATTCTGCCGGACAGCATCACAAGTGCTGAAATTTCAAGAAAACCTGCGGATATATGTTCTCAATATCTTGATTTTACAGGATATTTTACGATTCTTCGCCGGGATGCTTTTCTTGAAGACCCTCAGAGTATGGATGTCAGCGGTTCAAATATCAATTTTCAGAACTGGACCGGCATCGGCGCGGAGCTTCTGATTACCGGGGGCATCAGTGTAAAAAACAACATGCTTGAATTGGAACTTCGGCTCTTTGATACATTTAAAGGGCAGGTGCTGGTGGGAAAAAGATATAAAGGATGGATGGAGGATCAGGAAAAAATTATCCGCCGCTTTTGTAGCGAGGTGATTCAGTACCTTACCGGCAGCCCGGGAATTTTTAACAGTAAAATCGCATTTGTATCCACCGGTTCAGGCAACAAGGAAATCTATGTCTGTGATTTTGACGGCGGAAATCCTGAACGCGTCACAAATCACAAAGCCATTACCCTTTTTCCGGCATGGTCCTCGGACGGAAAATGGATTGCTTATACGTCTTACGCGAGACGCAAACCGGAGATTTATGTAAAAAGTTTCAGGGGCGGCGTGGGGCACATCATCAGCAACAAAGGGCTGAACATAACGCCGGCATGGGTTCCCGGCAAATTTATGCTCTCAGCCACACTTTCCTTTGACGGCGATCAGGATATTTACCTGTTGACCGGAAAGGGAGAAAAGGTTAAAAGACTGACAAAAGATTGGGGGATTGACACCTCGCCCACATGGTCTCCGGACGGCAGCAAAATGGCTTTTGTTTCAGACCGCTCAAGAACGCCTCAGATTTATATTCTCTATGCAGATTCCGGAAGAGTGGAAAGACTGACCTTTCAGGGAGATTACAACACACAGCCGGACTGGTCCCCCAAAGGAGATAAAATTGCATATTCTTCAAGAATCGGGGGAGGATACAGTATCTGTAGCATCGGTTTTGACGGCAGAGGTCCTGCGGTGCTGGGAAGCGGTGAATCGCCCTCATGGTCGCCGGACGGAAGCATGATTGTTTACAGTTCGCGTTCCGCCCTTTATGTGATGACAGCCTACGGAACAGATCAGCGACGGCTGCTTTCCATGCCCGGCGCGCAGACCAATCCCAAATGGTCGCCGGAAGGGGTGGAGTAAGTGAGAAGTGAGAATTACCGCTGTCATTCCGAGCGCAGCACCGCTGTCATTCCGAGCGCAGCGAGGAATCTTGAGAAGTGAGAATTACCGCTGTCATTCCGAGATTACCGCTGTCATTCCGAGCGTAGCGAGGAATCTAAGTGAGAATTAGGAAACAGGTTTTCAGGCTTCTGAAATTATTAAAAAGATAGCCGCCCGCTTTTGTCTGAAGATGAAGTCTCTCGCAAAGATGCAACAAGATGCGCAATGAGTTTATTTTTTGTTTCGATGCTCGCTTTGCGAAAATATATGTATCTGTTATCTTCATAATTTTCAGATAAAATAAGGAGACAATTCAAATAATAATTTCAGTTTTTTTATAAATAGGATTGTAATTGTTTAAAAATGTAAAAGAAAGAAGGAGAAAAAAAGATGGTTGGGAAATTGAGAATGGCAGTGCTTCTGCTGCTTGTCATTCCGGGTCTGCTTTTTACCGCTTCGTGTTCCAAAAAAGTGGTAAAAGCAGATGAAGCTGCCGCGGCAGGTCAGGGAACCGGCCCCGGCGGAACTGTTGCGGGCCAAGATGATCTGGCGCGGCAGCAGGCAATTGACGAAGAACGGCTTCGTCAGGAACGGCTTCGTCAGGAAGAGGAAGAACGGCTCCGGAGAGAACGGGAAGGATCAGGAACTGGATTCAGCGGTGTGATGGGGGAAGATATTTATTTTGCTTATGACAGTGCGACGCTTTCTTCCGAAGCGCAGGAAAGTTTACGGCGAAAAGCGGAATGGCTGCGGAGCAACAGCGGCGTGTCTGTCAGCATTGAAGGGCATTGCGACGAGCGCGGCACCAACGAATACAATATGGCGCTGGGAGACAGACGCGCCGAAAGCACAAAGTCTTTCCTTGTCAATCTCGGCATTCCGGCATCAAGGATAAACACTGTCAGCTACGGTGAAGAACGTCCTGCCGATCCGAGTCATAATGAATCTGCATGGTCAAAGAACCGTCGGGCGCATTTTGTGACAGACTGACATATAAATTTTTTTCCCGCAGAGGACACGGAGATTTAAAAACAATTCTCTGTGATCCCTGTGGGAAAACCCTCTGTGATCTCCGTGGGAAATATTTTTTTCCGACATTTTTTCCCACAGAGGGCACAGAGAAGAAAAGCCCACAGAGATCACAGAGATTTTAAAATAAAACTCTGTGATCTCTGTGGGAAATATTTTTTCCGACATTTTTTCCCACAGAGGGCACAGAGAAGAAAAGCCCACGGAGATCACAGAGATTTTAAAATAAAACTCTGTGATCTCTGTGGGAAAACCCTCTGTGATCTCTGTGGGAAAAACAAAAAAGGTGTGCCATGAAATTCACCGTTTTGACAGCTTTGATGTGTTGCAGCCTTTTAACCGGATGTGCATGGCAGCAAGACCTGCTCTCGGTCAGAGACCGGCTTGTGATTTTAGAGCAGCGCGCCAGAGAATTAGAAGATCGGAATGAAGGCTTGAAAAAAGACCTTAAAGTCCGAATCGAAGACTACAGTAAAACGCAGGAAGAAAAAGAGCATGACCTGAGAAATCAGTCTGCGGGCTTACAAGCCACATTTGAGGGCTTCAAAGAAGAACTTCAGGTTTTGAGAGGAAAAATTGAAGAAACCGATTTTCTGTTAAGCCGTAAAGTAACCGGAACAGAAGAATCGCTGACAAGAATTGAAAGCCGGATGCAAAAGTTGGAACAGCTTCTGAATTCAAGTTCAGGTGCTTACGGGACCGCGCCGGGAACCGTTTCCGCGGAGCAGGCTGCTCCGGCGCCGCAGACAGCTTCGGTTCCTCAGCCGGCTACGGACGTTTCAGAGGATGATCTTTACAAACAGGCAAAACAGGCACTGGATCAAAATGATTTCCAGACCGCTCAGAACGGATTCAAAAAATTGTTGGAGGCTTATCCGAAATCCCGATATGCGGACAATGCACATTTCTGGCTCGGAGAGGTTTACTACAGGCAGAAATGGTATGAAAAAGCGATTCTGGAATATCAGAACATTATAGAAAAATATCCCAAAGGCAATAAGATAAAAGCAGCGTATCTCAAACAGGGTTTTGCTTTTTTTAATCTCGGAGACAAGGCAAATGCCCGTCTGATTTTGGAAGAATTGGTCAGCAAGCATCCGGGAACCGAAGAAGCAAAAATTGCAAAAGACAAATTGGCGGGCTTTTAAAATTGAGAATTTGATTTCCGTTGCGATATGAAAGTCATCGGAATAGACCCCGGACTTGCGGCAACAGGCATCGGACTTGTCAGCGGAAAATGGCTCGGTATTGAGGAATATTCTTTCGGTACTATCCATACCTCTCCCGCAATTCCTCTGTCAGACCGCCTGGAGCAGATTTATTCCAAACTGCTGTCGGTGCTGGAAGAAGAAAAACCCGCTCTGATGGTGGTGGAAGATATTTTCTCGGCAGAAAAATATCCCAAGTCAGGGATAACATTGGGAAAAGTAACAGGCGTCATTCTGCTTGCCGGAAGCCGTTCAGATATTCCCGTAATTGAAATTCCGGTTCGGGAGGCAAAGCAGATACTGACCGGAAACGGCAATGCAGGCAAAGCGCAACTGGAAACTGCTGTCCGTCATATTTTAAAACTGGAAACACCTATCCGGCCTTTTCACTCGTCCGACGCGCTGGCATTGGCAATGATCGGTTTATTCCGTCACCAAAACATTTCCGGAGTGCGGAAATAAAATTTTCGCATCTGCAACCATTTCTTTTTTATGAATACCTGAAATCTGAATATGATCGCTTATCTTGAAGGCAGGCTTTTGAAAAAAGAAGAAGAACGGATTCTTCTGCTGGTAAATCAGATCGGATATGAGATACTGGTTCCCGCGATTGTGATGGAAACGCTGAAAACAAAAGCGCTCGGCGACAGGCTCTCCCTTTTTATTTATTATCATCAAACCGACCGCCAGCCCAAGCCGGTTCTCATCGGTTTTAATTCTGAAATAGAAAAAGAATTTTTTCAGTATTTTATAACTGTCGAAGCCATCGGACCCCTGAAAGCGGTCAAAGCCCTGAACATTCCTGTCAGTGAAATCGCAAATGCCGTTGAATCAAAAGACGCGGGCAAACTCAAAGATTTGAAAGGCATCGGCGCCAGAACCGCGCAGAAAATTATTGCCACGCTCGCGGGAAAAATGGGGAAATTCGCTCTGTTGCGTGAAGACAGACCCGAAGAACAGGTTTCGGCTGAAAATTTTTCAGATCAGGTCTTTGAAGTGCTGGTTTCCCAACTGGGTCATAAGCCCTCGGATGCAAAACAGATGATTGCAGACGCCGTAAAACGCAATAAGGATATTTCAAGCCCCGAGGAACTTTTTGATGAAATCTATCGCGGCTACAATCCTCAGAATTGACAAGAGAAACACGAAAACACGAATGCAGCTTTTCAAAAGCTGTCAAATCGTTGCCGCAGTTTTTTTTACCGCTCCGTCACTGCTTTCAGCACCGCTGCCTGAATTTTTTCATTCCTGAATCACTGCCCGAACTTCATAAGAGTGACATATTTCCCCTGATGTGATATTGATTGATGTGATATTGATATTGATGGATGAGCTTACAAAGCCAGTCGCAAGCGATGCGCCCTTGTGTATGGATTTTAAGCGATTCCGGCAGTTTTTTTCCGGTCATTGACAATCAATCGCCCCATATATTAAAATAGTTATAGGAGAAAGACGATGGCAGCTCACGAAAGTAAAAATTTTGCAGAAAAACACGGACCCGATGCAAAACCGGACAGTCTGATCCGGGAGGAAATTTTGAAACGCACGAAAAACAATGAACTCCCCTGTGCAGTCGCGTTTGAGATTGCGAAATCTATGGGCGTGCTGCCCAAAGAGGTGGGAAAAACCGCTGATTTGATGAATTTCAGACTTGTCAAATGTCAGATGGGGCTTTTCGGTCATACGCCGGAAACAAAAGCTGTAAAGCCGCATCCGGACGCAAGCTCGGAGTTGAAAGCGGCTATTCAGAATGCGCTGGTCAATGAAAGACTTCCCTGTAAAAGCGCATGGGAAATCGCCTCCCGGCTTGACATCGGGAAAATGACGGTCAGCGGCGCGTGCGAGGCGATGAATCTTAAAATAAAACCTTGTCAGTTGGGCGCGTTCTGAGCGGTAAATTCTCGTTCCCACGTTCAGCGTGGGAAGGTACGTCCGGAGTGCTGAAATGAGCGGAGCGAATTTTAGCACAATGCGGTGCGGTGCTAAAATTTCATTTCAGCACTCCGGAGGCGGACGCGGAGCGTGGGAACGAGAAATGCCCGGAATGCGTCATCTTATAAAAGCAGAGCGGAGCGAATTTCAGCACTCCGGAGGCGGACGCGGAGCGTCCGAGCTGCATTCCCACGCAG
>DZCT01000094.1:0-1489 GCA_022736535.1 Desulfatirhabdium butyrativorans
AGAATTGAGAATTGAGAATTGAGAATTGAGAATTGAGAATTGAGAATTGAGAATTGAGAATTAGAAGTGAATTGTCATTCTGAACGAAGTGAAGAATCTTAAATATTTCTCAATTCTCACTTACAGGGGGGATGGTTTGGCAAAATTATCACTTAAAATGAAGGCGCTGAGAGAACCCAAGTTTCAGGTAAGGGCTTACAACAGATGTCCGATCTGCGGCAGACCCAGAGCGTTTATCAGAAAATTCGGGATATGCCGTATTTGCTTTCGGAATCTGGCATCTCAGGGCAAACTTCCGGGTGTGATAAAATCAAGTTGGTAGGAATAAGGTCAGAGGTCAGAGGTACGGGGTCAGGGGTTCGGGGCAGCACCCCGCACCCCTGACCTCGAACCCCGAACCTCCTTTCAGGAGAAAATATGGCAATAAGCGATCCGATTGCAGACATGCTGACCCGCATCAGAAACGGCGGAAAAGCCAAATTCAACAGTGTGGATATTCCCGGGTCAAAACTGAAAACCGAATTGGCAAAAGTATTGAAAAATGAAGGCTATATCAGAAACTACAAATCTGTCAGAGACGGCAGGCAGGGCATTCTGCGGGTTTATCTGAAATATGCCAAAGGACTGGGACACAGTATCTGTCTTCTGGAACGCATCAGCAAGCCCAGCCGCCGCGTTTATATCAAAAGCAAAGACATCAAACCGGTTTATAACGGAACCGGCATTGCCGTGCTGTCAACATCCAAAGGACTGCTGACAGACAAAGAGGCGAAAAAGGTGAATGTGGGGGGCGAAGTCCTCTGCAAAATTTGGTAAGAGGTAAGAGGTTCGAGGTGAGAGGTTCGAGGTGAGAGGTTCGAGGCGGTCTGTTCCAAGCTTGGTCCCCCGAACTCCGCACCCGTCTATTTTTAGCCCGGGCCTCACCCCTCAAGGAGATTTCAGATGTCCCGAGTAGGAAAAAAACCGATTCCGATACCGGATAACACCAAAGTGCTTTACAAAGACCGGCTGATGACCGTGCAGGGTGAAAAAGGAACTCTGGAGCGCACCATCCATCCGTCTGTCAGTCTGAAAATAGAAGACAGGCTTGTCCATGTCCTTATGGCGGAAGAGAGCCGTTCTGCCCACGCGCTGCAAGGGCTGACCCGAAGTCTGGTCTCCAATATGATTACAGGCGTGAGCAAAGGATTTGAGCGGATTCTGGAAGTCAACGGCATCGGCTACCGTGTGGAACTCAGCGGCAGAACCCTTGTTCTTCATCTCGGATATTCAAATCCTGTCCATTTTGAAGTTCCCGAAGGCATCTCCGCTGTTGTCGAAAAAAACAATATTCTCAAACTCAGCGGAACAGACAAAGAAAAACTGGGTCATACGGCTGCGGCCATCCGAAAACTCAGACCGCCTGAACCTTATAAGGGCAAGGGCGTCAAGTATGCGGAAGAACATATCTGGCGGAAAGCCGGAAAAACCGGAACGAAATAATCAAATT
>DZCT01000094.1:1589-4865 GCA_022736535.1 Desulfatirhabdium butyrativorans
AAACCCGTTTTACAGTGAAAGCACAGAATCTGAAACAGAAGATGAAATGTGCTGTTGAAGGGGAAAAGCATGGGG
Organism: Desulfatirhabdium butyrativorans; assembly: GCA_022736535.1. Classification (GTDB taxonomy): domain Bacteria; phylum Desulfobacterota; class Desulfobacteria; order Desulfobacterales; family JAIFKL01; genus JAIFKL01. The sequence continues at coordinate 1,665 of DZCT01000094.1, forward strand.
TCGGCAAGTGTCAAAACAGAGGCGCGTCTGAAAAGAAAGAAAAGAATCCGAAAAAAAGTGTTCGGCACGCAGCAGCGCCCGAGACTGAGTGTTTTCCGAAGCGCAAAACATATTTACGCACAGATCATTGATGATACCGAAGCTTGCACCGTTGTGTCGGCATCCAGCACCGAAAAGCTTGTCAGGGAACAGTTTGCCGGGGCGGCAGCCCTGTCTGCAAAACCGGCGGACACCGCGGACACCCCGTCTGCGGAAACGGCAGACAAAGCCCCGAAAGGCAAAATCAGCCTGGCGGCTTTTGTGGGAAAACTTCTGGCAGAACGGGCAATTGAAAAAGGCATCACGCAGATCGTATTTGACAGAAACGGCTTTCAGTATCACGGACGGGTCAAAGCGGTTTCAGACGGCGCACGGAAAGCAGGACTGAATTTTTGAAAAAAGGTCAGAGGTCAGGGGTCAGAGGGTCTGTTTTCATCCGGGTCCCCTCACCCCTGACCCCTTTTAAGGAGGCATGTTGAGCTTTACGCATAAGAGGCATCAGCAGGATACGGCGGCAGAAGAGGAAAACCGGTTTATAGACAAGGTGGTGCATATCAGCCGGGTGGCGAAAGTTGTCAAGGGCGGACGCAGGTTCAGTTTCAGCGCCATTGTGGTGGTCGGCGACGGACAGGGCAGCGTGGGCTACGGTCTGGGCAAAGCCGGCGAAGTGCCGGAAGCCATCCGCAAAGGCGTCGAACAGGCAAAAAGAACGATGGTCAAAGTTCCAGTAACCGGCGGCACCATCCCCTTTGAAGTCACAGGGAAATTCGGCGCGGGAAGGGTGCTGCTCAAACCGGCTTTTGAAGGAACAGGACTCATCGCCGGCGGTGCGGTGCGGGCAGTGCTTGAAGCCGCAGGCATTCAGAATATTCTGACAAAATGTATGGGAACCAACAATCCCCACAATGTCGTCAAAGCAACCGTGATGGGACTCCGCAGTCTTCAAACCCGTGAAGACATTGCAGCCCGCCGGGGAAAAACTGTTGACGAACTGTGAAAAGGGGGTTTTTTTATGCTGAAAGTAACTTTGGTCAGAAGCATGATCGGACACCCGGAAAAACACCGCAGGGTACTGCGCGGTATGGGACTGACACGGCTCAATAAAACAGTTGAACTCAAAGACACGCCCCCGATCCGGGGGATGATCCGGAAAGTATCGCATCTGGTGGAAGTGGGAGAATTGAGAAGTGAGAAGTGAGAAATATTTCTCAATTCTCAATTCTCAATTCTCAATAAAAAGAGGTTTGACATGAGACTGCATGAACTGAAACCGGCACAGGGCGCCAAAAAAGACCGGAAACGGTTGGGAAGAGGCCCGGGTTCCGGAAGAGGGAAAACCGCAGGCAGAGGCACCAAAGGACAGAAAAGCCGCTCCGGAGGCGGCGTGAGTCCCGGATATGAGGGCGGGCAGATGCCCCTTCACCGCCGTCTGCCCAAACGCGGCTTCACCAATATTTTCAAAAAAGAATTTGAAATCGTCAATATCAGAGACCTCAGCCGTTTTGAAAGCGGCGCGGAAATCGACGAAATACTGCTGATGAAAGCCGGACTCGTCAAAGGCAACAGAGACGGCGTCAAACTGCTGGGACAGGGCGAAATTTCTTACCCGCTCACCGTCAGCCTGGACCGCGTCAGCAAAAGCGCAAAAGCAAAAATCGAAGCGGCAGGCGGTACCACGGTCGTAACCGGCGCGTGACTTTCAGCCTCAGTTTCAGGCTGAGAGGCTTAAAGCCCATTGCCGATTGCCAAGAGGAGAAACTTATCTATGATTGGGGGCGGGTTTCAGAATATTTTCAAAATCCCCGAACTGAAAAAGCGGATTTTTTACACATTTGCGCTGCTGGCAGTTTATCGTGTAGGCGTTCATGTTCCCACGCCCGGGATAGACAGTATTGCCCTTGCCAAAATTTTTGAAGCGCACAAAGGCGGAATCCTCGGCATATTCAATCTCTTTTCAGGGGGGGCATTGGAACGCCTCTCTGTATTTGCCCTGGGGATCATGCCCTATATCAGCGCCTCTATTATCCTGCAACTGCTGACCGTTGTGGTGCCGCATCTGGAGCGTCTGTCCAAAGAAGGAGAGCAGGGACGCAAAAAAATTACGCAATACACCCGTTACGGCACGGTGGTGCTGAGTATCATTCAGGGCTTCGGCATCAGCGTCGGACTGGAGCAGATGCAGACCGTCCTGTATCCGGGATGGAGTTTCCGGTTTATGACCGTCATCACCCTGGCCGCAGGCACTGCCTTTATCATGTGGCTCGGCGAGCAGATCACCGAGCGGGGCATCGGCAACGGCATTTCGCTGATTATTTTTGCAGGGATTGTGGCACGGCTGCCCGATGCGGTGGGAAACACCTTCGGGCTGCTTTCCACAAATGAAATCTCCATATTTGCCGTGGCGGTTCTGGTGGTGCTGATGGCAGCGGTGATCGGGGTTATTGTCTTTATCGAGCAGGGACAGCGCCGGATTCCGGTACAGTACGCCAAACGGGTGGTGGGTCGGCGCATGTACGGCGGACAGAGTACGCATCTGCCGCTCAAGATCAACACATCCGGCGTGATTCCGCCCATTTTTGCGTCGTCAATCATTGTTTTTCCGGCTACCGTTGCCAGTTTCATTGAAATCGGATGGGTCAAAAATATTGCAGACTCCCTTACGCCCGGAAATCTGGCTTACGAACTGCTGTATGTGGCTTTTATTTTCTTTTTCTGCTATTTTTATACCGCGGTGACTTTCAATCCGGTGAATGTGGCAGACAATATGAAAAAACACGGCGGTTATATTCCGGGTATCCGTCCGGGCAGAAACACAGCCGATTATATTGACCGGGTGCTGACGCGCATCACGCTGGGCGGGGCAATCTATATTTCGGTGATATGCGTGCTGCCCTCGGTTCTGATTGCCAAATTCAATGTCCCTTTCTATTTCGGGGGAACGGCGCTGCTGATCGTGGTGGGGGTGGGGATTGACACCATTGCCCAGATTGAATCTCACATGCTGCAGCGCCATTATGAGGGATTTCTGAAGAAAAGCGGCGGTACCAGAATAAAAGGAAGATATTAATACGAATCACAAAAAATAATGCGGTGTTTGATTTTTTTAACCGCAAAGAGCGCAAAGAAAGCGCAATTTTTTTAACCGCAAAGAGCGCAAAGAAA
>DZCT01000094.1:4965-13196 GCA_022736535.1 Desulfatirhabdium butyrativorans
CGCAATTTTTTTAACCGCAAAGAGCGCAAAGAAACCGCAAAGAGCGCAAAGCGTATATATAATTTTTTGCGAACATTGCGAATCCTTTGCGTCCTTTGCGGTTAAAAATATTTTATTTTTTGTGTTTCATGTAAGCGAGGAGAGATTTACTATATGGCAAAGGAAGAAGCGATCAAGGTACAGGGAACAGTGGTTGAAACCCTGCCGAACGCGATGTTCAAAGTCGAGTTGGTGGAGAACAAACATCAGATATTGGCGCATATTTCAGGCAAAATGCGGATGCACTTCATCAAAATCCTTCCCGGCGATACGGTCACAGTCGAACTTTCGCCTTATGATCTCACTCGCGGCAGAATAACATACAGAGCGAAGTAGTTTGGGAGGTCAGGGGTTCGGGGTAAGGGGTCAGGGGGGGTGACGTCCCCTCTCACCCCTTGCCTCTCACCCCTTACCCCTCCCGAAAGGGACAAATATGAAAGTCAGGGCTTCCATAAAGAAGATATGCAACAAATGTAAAATCATCCGCCGAAAAGGGACGGTAAGAGTGATCTGCGAGAATAAACGGCATAAACAACGGCAGGGATGAGAGGAATTGAGAATTGAGAATTGAGAATTGAGAAATAATTTCCAATTCTCAATTCTCACTTAAAGGGGGTTATAAGTGGCGAGAATTGCGGGCGTAGATTTACCGAAAGGAAAGCGGATTGAGATAGGACTGACCTATATTTACGGAATAGGCAAAACCTCATCAAAGCGCATACTCACACAACTGAATATTAATCCTGATACCAAAACTGATGATCTGTCTCAGGATGCAATCAACGACATCCGGAAAATCATTGACGGTGAATTTAAGGTAGAAGGAGAACTTCGCACAGAAGTTTCAATGAACATCAAACGGCTGATGGACCTCGGCTGTTATCGCGGGCTTCGCCATCGGAAATCGCTTCCGGTACGGGGACAGCAGACCAAAACCAATGCCCGGACCCGAAAAGGACCCAGAAGAGCCGCTGTCAAGAAAAAAGGCGCAGCCACCAAGAAAAAGTAATGGGGGAAAAAGGTCAGGGGTAAGAGGTTCGGGGTCAGGGGCAACCACCCCTCACCCCGAAGCCCTGACCTCTTACCCCGAAAAAGGGATAAAAACGCATGGCAAAAAGGAAAACCCGTACCAAAAAGAAAGAAAAAAAGAATATATCCAACGGCGTCGTCCATATTCAGTCAACTTTCAACAATACCATCGTGACGATCACGGATCCGGCGGGCAACATTGTTTCCTGGTCCAGCTCCGGGGTGCAGGGCTTCAAAGGATCACGCAAAAGCACGCCCTTTGCCGCACAGCTCGCAGCCGAAGACGCTGCCCGAAAAGCGATGGAACACGGAATGAAAAATGTGGAGGTCTTTGTCAAAGGCCCCGGCGCCGGCAGAGAATCCGCCCTGCGGTCTTTGCAGGCATCAGGCTTCAATGTCCTGATGATCAGAGATGTGACGCCCATTCCGCATAACGGATGCCGTCCGCCCAAAAGACGGAGAGTATGACAAGTCTGAGGTTCGAGGTCTGAGGTCCGAGGTCCGGGGGATTGCCCCGCACCCCGCACCTCGAACCCCGCACCCCGAATCGAAGGAGGAAATTTGGCTCGATACACAGGTTCTGTCTGCCGGCTTTGCCGACGTGAAAATTTGAAATTGTTCTTAAAAGGAGATCGCTGTTACTCCGACAAATGCGCTTTTGACCGACGCGGTTATCCCCCGGGTCAGCACGGAGAACGCCGCCGGGGCAAAATTTCAAACTACGGGGTCCAACTGCGTGAAAAACAGAAGGTCAAACGGATGTACGGACTTTCCGAAAACCAGTTCCGGCTCTTTTTCCAAAGAGCCGAAAGACAGAAAGGCATTACAGGAACCAACCTGCTGGTGCTGCTGGAACGCAGACTTGACAATGCGGTTTACCGTCTCGGTTTTGTCAATTCACGTACCCAGGGCCGTCATTTTGTCAGACACAGCCACTTTCTTGTAAACGGTAAAAAGGTGAATATTCCTTCATATCTCATCAAACCGGGGGATGTGATTCATATCCGTGAAAAAAGCCGTGAGATCAAAGCCATAAGCGATTCGTTGGATGCCGTGGTGAGAAGAGGCATTCCTCCCTGGCTGGATTTGGAAAAAGAAAACCTGAAAGGCTCGGTAAAAGCACTGCCTGCCCGGGAAGACCTTACCATGCCCATACAGGAACAGTTGATTGTGGAACTTTATTCCAAATAAAAAACTCAGGCAGGGCCGGGTCAGGTCCCCGCCCGCTGCACAATCAACGGGGGGGCCTAATCCTGTGCCGTCAATGACAAGGGGGGCGGGGGCAATCTGTTCTCAGCCCGGGCCCGCCCTACCGTGCATAATATGAGTTATCAGCTCCGGAGTGAAACATGTCGTCAAATGGACTCATGTATATGAACTGGCAGGAGATGATCCGGCCGGAAAAGGTTCAGGCAAACCGACAGCCCGCTTACGGCAAGTTCGTCTGCGAACCTCTTGAAAGAGGCTTCGGCGTCACCATCGGAAATTCTCTGCGGCGGATCATTCTGTCCTCGCTTTACGGCGCAGCCATTGTCTCTGTAAGATTTGACAAGGTGATGCACGAATTCAGCGTTATTCCGGGTGTGCTGGAGGATGTATCGGAAATTATTCTTAATCTGAAAGAAGTCCGTCTCAAGATTTCTCCCGAAGCAGACCCTAAAATCCGTCGCACTCTCCGCATCGAAGCCAAAGGAGAAGCGGAAGTGACTGCCGGAAATATCGTCAGCACTGACGGTTACTTTGCGGTTCTCAACCCGGAACTGCATATTGCAAGCCTTTCCGCGGGCGCGGAACTGAAAATGGAAATGATTGTCAGAACCGGCAAAGGATACAGTCTGGCAGAAAGCAACAAAGATGAAAACGCCCCCTTGGGAACTATTCCCATTGATGCGGTATTTTCACCGGTCAGACGTGTCAGCTATGTGGTGGGAAATTCCCGGGTGGGGCAGCGGACCGATTATGACAAACTGACCATGGAAATCTGGACAGACGGCAGTATCCGTCCGGAAGACGCGGTTGCCTACGCTGCCAAAATTCTTAAAGAACAGCTCGCCATTTTTATCAATTTTGATGAGGAACTTGAGCCGGAGCCGGACAGAAAATCAGACGATCAGCAAAGGCCCCAGTTCAATGAAAACCTTTACAGAAGCGTTGAAGAACTCGAACTTTCCGTGCGCAGCGCCAACTGTCTTAAAAACGCCGATATATCCAAAATTTATCAGCTGGTCAGCAAGACCGAGGCTGAAATGCTGAAAACCAAAAATTTCGGCAGAAAATCGCTCAATGAGATCAAAGAAGTGCTGTCCGACATGGGGCTTTCGCTCGGGATGAAGCTTGAAGGATTTGTGGCGCCCGAAGAACGCCCGACAGATGAATGAAAAAGAGGTCAGAGGTTCGAGGTGAGGGGTCAGAGGGGGGGCGTCCCTTCACCCCTTACCCCGAACCCATTTTAAGAGGAAAAGATGAGACATCGAAGAGCCGGTTTGAAATTAAACAGAACAAGCAGCCACAGAGTCGCCATGTTCCGCAACATGGTGACATCGCTGTTTAAATATGAGCGTATCCGCACCACGGATGCAAAAGCAAAAGAACTCAGAAGCTGGGCAGATCATATGATTACGCTGGCAAAACGCGGCGACCTTCATGCCAGACGTCAGGTTCTTGCCGTTATGAGGGAAAAAGATGTGGCGCATAAGCTTTTTGAAGAAGCTTCCGAGCGTTTCGGAAATATTTCGGGCGGATATACCCGAATTGTCAAACTCGGGAAACGCCCGGGCGACGCCGCGTCTGTCTCTCTGATAGAATTGCTGGCAATTGAAAAAAGCAGAAAGAAAAAATTGGAGAAAAAGAAAAAAGAGGCAGCAAAAGCCGTGGCAGCAAAGGCAGATGAAAAAGATCAGACTGCTGCCGAACAGACGGATTCCGCAACAGCAGCCGCCGAGGATGCTGAAAAATAGGATGCTGAAAAACAGACGGACGCCGAATGCTGTCCGAACGCTGATTCGTCTGATGATTGCGCTTTCAAATCGTTTTACAGATCGTTTTACAGAAAAAGCAGATGATGACGGCGGTAAGCATAAAACCGATAATTTTAACAGGGGTCTTCAGGATATGCAGTATTTCAAAAGAGTTATCCTGTCAATCCTGTTCATCCCTGTTAATTTTTGGGTGGTAGTGCAGAAGAGGTGACAAACTCTGTACCTGTCATTCTGAACGCAGTGAAGAATCTCCTCCTTCCCGAACTGAGACCCTTCGCTGCGGCTCAGGGCTGCGGCTCAGAATGACACCCTGCGATCACCTCTTCTGCACCACTGCCAAGAATTTATTCGCCTTGATTCATTTGCATATGGATTTTGTTTTGCTTTATCTATGTCTATATCTATGTTTATAGTAAAGGGCAGATGGACGATAACAAGGCGTTGCAGCGGACGGGCTATCGCCCGCCGCCGAACTCTGTGTCAGATGGCAGGAACATAAGATACAAGGATGAATAACAATTTATTGAGGATGCCCGGGATCAACCAGCTTGAAGCATTCAATATCCTTGATATGCCCGATTCGGATGTCCCTGTAGAGAACTCCTTTTACCATTATATAGCTGCGCCCCATTTCATGCGCCTTAACAGCATCAGCATATTCTTCAGCTCCGAGCATAACCTTTGCGCGTACTGCTCCTTCATCAGGAAGAAGCAGTGATAAAATTACTTCTCCTGACCGGCGACCATCTTCTCCGGCATCTCCGTTTAATGTTTCAACAGTACCGAGAAGCTCTTGAGTATCCTCTGTTTCATTCTTTGGTCTTAAAGATTTTCCTATCTGGTCAATTATATGGAAATACTCGGATTTGAAAACCGCCCGGTTAGGAACGTCAGGGATAGGAATACTCGGATTTGATGCCCATGTAATATCTAATCCGATCTTTCCTTTATCTCTCGATCCGTGCATACGAATCAGAGCATCACAAAGATTGGATGTTATGATCGGGTTCTGAGAATTTTTTTCCATAAGCGGTCCGACAGTATCATTTTCGATACTGTCGACTATCTCAGAACATGCCGATGCAAGCAAAATAGTTGCTTTTCTTACAAAAGGCGTATCAGTATCAAATAATGGACTGTCAGTTTCAACTGCATCAAGCGGACAAGCTATTTTTGCTGCAAAACTCCCATATTCTGTTTGCCCCAATTTGCACGCCTTTAACATTTCTTCCGCTTCGCTCCTGCTCATTCTGAGGTGATGTGTAGTTTTGTTCACAACAGAACATGCTGCTGCAAGAATAGCTCTTTTTGCGCCTTCAAACAGGCTTTGAGCATCTTCCAAAAGCAAAGTTCCGGTCATCGCATTTTCTCCGGCAACTCGGAAGCGCAGGATATCTGAGTTCGGCGTCAACAGGTCTGATGTGACAGATAGCGGACTGCGTTTTTCATCATCAGCTATACGCTGTATTACTTCAACAATTGCCTCAGCATAGGCATCGTCGTCCTGATCTTTAGGGATCATCAGTTGCCTGAGTCGCTGCTCGCTATGCCTGAAAACCCAAAGCCTTCCTTTTACCGCTACAGGTTCCCATCCCCGACTTTTAGCATAATTCCGAGCTTCGGTCGGAACAATATATTGAGCTAATTGTAATATCTGAGATTTATCCTGCATAGAGCAGTTCATCCTGTTTGGGTAAACGCGTCATAATATCCCTCAGACCGTCTGAATTGAAAATCTGATTACGGGGAAGATATACTGTAACTCCGCTTTTATTCTCCGTAGCAGGGGCGCCTGCAAGACTGACCCACCATGCACATCGTTTTATCGCCAATTGCTCTTCAGTATGTTGAAGCCACTGTTTGGCATCTGTCGGCAAAAAAAGTACAACAAGAATTTTGGGGAGAGTTGCAGTAGTTGTTCTTAGCTTATCATACCTATCTGTTCCCTTTAGAAAATAGGAAAGTTTCCCATCTTTATCTGCCGGTACTGAAACAGTTGCTTTAAGTTGTATGTCTATTGTAATATCTGTAAAAATTGACTCAGGAGAAAAACATTCGCAAGCTCTGATTCTGGCATCAACTCCCAATTTGTCAGAATGGCGATTTGAACACTCACACGACATGCCGGCGTATGCAGCCACAGCATGTAAATATGCGTAGCTTAATTCTGATTCTGTTTCAATCGGCGGAAGAAGAGCCATTTAAAATTTCCTGTTTTTCTGCAAGTGATGTGCCATAAAAATACTTCCTGAATCCTTATATGATTTTCTAATTTATTCTTGTCCCTTTGTCAATTTTTTTTTGAACATATCAAAAATCTTCTTGACAAAAGGATAAAACAGACAGATAAATCCTTCAGACAGTCCGATAATTCGGATGTGACAATCTAAACATCAGTTGCAGCGGAGCGGAAACAGCCCTGCCGCCGAACTCTGTGTCAGCCGTACAAAAAAGGATAAAGAAATGAAGAATGTACTTAGCCGAATATTTCCTGAAGAAAGAAATATACCGAATGAGAATAACATTTCATTGATTCATCAGGACGGTTATTTATGTGACGGCGAAATAGTGAAATGGAACGGCGAAACAGAGTCCGTTTATTCTCCGATTTATGTTAAAGGTTCATCCGGATTAGAGCGCAAATATCTCGGAAAGTATCCTCTCATGTCCGAAGCAGAAGCCCTGAAAGTGTTAAATGCGGCTGTATCGGCTTATGACAACGGAAAAGGAAAGTGGCCCGCATTCTCGGTCCCTGAAAGAATAAAATGTGTCGAAGTGTTTGCAGAGGAGATGAAAGAGCAAAGGGATTTGATTGTAAACATTCTTATGTGGGAAATATGTAAAACTTTTAAAGACTCACAAAAAGAGTTTGACCGGACGATTGAATATATAGCAGATACCGTCAACGCGTTGAAATCGCTTGACCGCAATTCATCAAGATTTGTGATTGAAAAGGGCATTATCGCTCAGATAAGGCGTGCGCCTCTGGGGGTTGTTCTGTGTATGGGGCCATTTAATTATCCGTTAAATGAAACTTTCACCACGCTTATTCCCGCATTGATTATGGGCAATACGATCATATTCAAGCCGCCCAAAATCGGCGTTTTGCTCCATTCACCGCTCTTGAAGGCATTTCAAAACGCATTTCCTGAAGGTGTTGTGAATACGGTTTACGGTAAAGGAGAAAAAGTTATAGCTCCGTTGATGAAATCAGGGAAAATAGATGTGTTAGCCTTTATCGGTTCAAGCCGTGTGGCTGATATATTGAAAAAACAGCATCCCAAGCCTCACCGATTAAAAGCTGTACTCGGATTGGAGGCAAAAAATGCCGGAATAATCCTGAAAGATACGGATATTCAGTTAACAGTGAAAGAATGTCTGTCGGGTTCCCTTTCATATAACGGTCAACGCTGCACAGCGTTGAAGATTCTTTTCGTTCATGAGGATATCATTGATGAATTTATCTCGTCATTTGTCAGAGAATCAGAGAATCTGAAAATAGGTATGCCTTGGGAAAAAGATGTGAATATCACACCTCTTCCTGAGCCGGACAAAGCTGAATATCTCACTGATCTGGTAAACGATGCTGTAAACAAGGGTGCTGAAATGATGAACCCTGACGGCGGTATGTTCAATCAAACAGTTTTCTATCCCGCAGTTCTGTATCCGGTCAGTGAAGAGATGAAAGTGTATCAGGAAGAACAGTTCGGACCGATAGTGCCTGTTGTTTCATATAAAAACATTGAAACTCCTTTAAAATATGTTCAAGAATCTCCCTACGGACAGCAGGTCAGCATCTTCGGGCGGAATCATGATGAAATTGCAAAGCTGATTGATCCTTTGGTGAATCAGGTGTGCAGGGTAAACATCAATTCACAATGTCAACGGGGGCCGGACACTTTTCCTTTTACGGGAAGAAAAGACTCTGCTGAGGGAACGCTTTCTGTTTCAGATGCCTTGAAAGTTTTTGCTGTCAGAACTCTTGTTGCAGCAAAAGACACGGATTTAAATAAAAGCATTATTGATGCGATTGTGAGAGAGAGAAAATCAAAGTTTTTATCAACGGACTTTATATTGTAACAGAATATCATACCGAATCTCTTTTGACTTTATATTACATTTTTCCCCGGTAAGTTAAGGGAAAAATGTAGGTCGGGGTGAGCCTGCGAACCCCGACATCATCCG
>DZCT01000566.1 GCA_022736535.1 Desulfatirhabdium butyrativorans
ATATCTGTCTGTGTCCGTCTGTGTGCGTCTGCGGCAAAAAAAGCAAAATCGGATCCGTACAGATCAGTTCCGTATCTTCTTAATGACGGCTCTTTGCGCTCTTTGCGGTCTTTGCGAGAAATTCAGGAGACTGTTTCCGATAATGTCTGTTATAGAATGATCTAAAAAATTTTATTAACTTTTTTTCTACAGGAGGATCAAAATGTTGCGATTAAAATCAAAAAAACAGCAAAGCCTTTTATTCGCCCTTTTCCGGGACCCGCTTGCGCCGCTTCTGGCGGCATTGGCGTTTTTTCTGTCTGCGTCGCCGGCTTATTCGCTGACCTTTGTGAGTGCTTCTCCCGGTATGAACGAGATGAAAGCCGCAACGAATGTCAAAATTGTCATAACCTTCGCCGAAACCATTGATCCGAGCGCCAAAGGAAATATCTTCATTCACGGCGATGCTTCAGGTTTTCATGCGGCAACTTCTGTTGTCTCGGGGACCAAGATCACATTCACACCCAATCCTGTTTTTGCGCCCGGGGAGAAGGTGACGGTAACGCTGAAAAGCGGAAACGGCATTTCCCTGTCAAGCCCGGAAACATGGCAGTTTTCTGTCGCAACGCCCAAAACCGGCGTCAATTTTATTGACAGCGGAAAATCCCTCGGAAACTCAGACAGCACAGGCACGGCAATCGGGGACTTTAACGGAGACGGCAAATTTGATGTTTTTGTCGCAAATGCCGGAGGATACAACGGTTTGCTGATGAATGACGGACAGGGGAATTTTACAGACTTCCCCCGCTTTCTGGGAAGCAGCAGCAAGGGGATCGCAGTCGGAGACCTTGACGGAGACGGCGATTCGGATGCCTTTGCCATCGCCGACGGACCCGGCAAGGTATGGATTAATGAGAACGGCAATTTTCGGGACAGCCAGTCCTTGGCGGCTGCGGACAGCAGAGCCGTTGCGCTCGCCGATGCTGACGGAGACGGCGATCTGGATGCTTTTGTCGCAAATTACGGCGGAAGCAAACTGTGGCAGAATCAGGGAAACGGCATCTTTTCTGACAGCGGACAGGACTTCGGAACGACTGACAGCAACAGTGCAGCCTTCGGAGATGTTGATAATGACGGCGATTTGGATCTGCTGGTTGCGAATAACGGCGCAAATGAAGTATGGAACAATCAGGGGAACGGCACATTTCTGAAAAGCGGACAGGATTTGGGAACCAACGGCGACAGCATTGCCCTCGGAGACCTTAACGCAGACAAATACCTTGATGTTTTTATCGTGAGTGATGCCGGAAACAGCGTATGGACCAACCAGAAGGACGTTACTTTTGCAGACAGTATGCAGTCTGTCGGCAGTGCAGGCGAAGATGTCGCTCTCGGCGATATTGAGGGAGACGGCGATCTGGACGCATTTATTGTGAATTGTAGTCAGGCTCACACGGTATGGCTGAATGACGGAAAGGGAAATTTCACGGAAGGGCAGAAATTCGGCAGTTCTTGCGGCGCGGCTGTTGCGCTGGGAAATCTCGACGGCATTGACGGTCTTGACGCGTTTATTGCCAATTCCGGACAGGCTGCCAAAATGTGGCAGAAAAACAGGCAGCCCGTGATTGCCGAGGGAAAATCCAAATCGGTTTACATGGACCAGAACGGCGTTCCCACGCCTTTCAGCCTCACGCTGAACGCCAGCGACCCGGACAACGCCGAAAATCCCAACCGGCAGGCGCTGACATGGCGTATTTCCTCGCCTGCGGCAAACGGAACTGCCGATGTGAGCGGTACCGGAACGGTTAAGAATATCGGCTATGCGCCTGCGGAGAATTTCACCGGAACAGACAAATTTACGGTTGAAATCAGCGACGGGCTTGATACGGCTGTGATTGACATAACAGTGGGCGTGGGCATCGGGCTTCCGCAGATTATGAAAGAATCTCAGGGAGAACCCATTAAAGATGTCACTGTAGAAATAGACGAAGATGCTTCGGACCAAGACTTCCGGCTGACGCTGTATGCCGTAAATCCCAGCGATACTTATGATACGCTGACATGGAGTATCCGCAATCCTGCCAGAAACGGAACTGCCGGTCTGAGAGATACAGATACAGGTACGGTTCAGAATTTCAGCTATATTCCGAATGCAGATTTCAACGGGCGGGACAGTTTTGAGGTTGTCGTTACAAACACCAAAGGCGGAACCGCGTCTGCAATTGTCATTGTTGTTGTCAATTCAATCAATGACCCGCCTCAGATTACCGGACAAAAATATTTTGCAATTCGGAAAGGTTTGAGTCTGACCTTTACAAAATATGATTTGCTCGTAACGGATCCGGATCACTACTGGGGGGATTTGACACTGATGGTTTCTGAGGGAGGAGGTTATCAGTATTACAAAAGCGGTTATACGGCTGTTCCCGCGAGTGATTTTGTCGGAAAGTTCAAAGTTCCGGTAAAGATCAGCGACGGCAAAACTGAGAGTATGGAATTTGAGCTGGTCATCGCCGTCTGTCCTCCCGGCGATGCAAACGGCAGCGGCGCGTCGGACGTTGCGGATGTGACGCTGATGCTCCAATTGCTGTCCGGACAGAATCTGGGCGGCGTGTTCATTAAAGCGAATATCGGCGACGCCGGCGGGGACGGTAAAATCGGACTCGAAGATGCAGGCTTTATTCTGTACAATTTGAAGAAATCGAAGTAGTACGACAGCCAATCGGGCAGCAGTGCAAAAGCAGGCGGTTCGGGGAAGTGTCATTCTGATTTCCGTTCCCTGTCATTCTGATTTTTCCTCCCTGTCATTCTGA
>DZCT01000567.1 GCA_022736535.1 Desulfatirhabdium butyrativorans
AGGCGGCGTTACCATTGCGGAAAGCGAGGAAAGCGCGATTGTTTTCGGTATGCCGGGAGAGGCAATTGAAATGGGCGGCGCGGAGATTATCGCGCCGAGCTGGGATATTGCTGAAGAAATCATCAAAGCCGTCGGGTGAGGGCGGTGTTTTTTAGCCACGAATGCACACGAATTTTTGCACGAATTAAGAAGAATAGACTTTATCGGAAATAAGCGGCTGAATTTTTTATCTCTCGCAAAGCCCGCAGAGAACGCAGAGGAAAAAAACTTTTTTATAAAAACTTTCATAAAAACTTTGCGGCCTTTGCGCTCTTTGCGAGAACCTTTTTTTATTTCCGATAAAGTCTAATATATTTGTGTCTGTTGATTCGTGAGACATTCGTGTGCATTCGTGGATAAAATTAAAGCGGCAAATGACTTATACCATCAACATAACATCTGAGATGAAACGCCAGTTTCAGTCTGAGGCGGCTGAACATCTGAATCATCTCGAAAAGATGCTGATCGCGATTGAAAAAGATCATCGCAATCAGGAGGCGGTCCATTCCGCGTTCCGAAGTATTCACAGCATCAAAGGAAACAGCGCTTATTTAGATGCGAAGGACATCCATGCCCTTTCCCATGAATTGGAAAATCTCATGGATGATCTCAGAAGCGGCAAAGTCGCTTTTGAGAGCGAGGCGCTGGCGGTTTTATTTGAAGGGCTTGATCTTCTTCGTGATATGAATCGGCGGATCATAGACAATGACTACAAAGAAAGAGATATTTCTGCCATTCGGGAGCGAATCGGCAGCGTGAGAGCAAGTTCCGAACATGAAACCGCAGATCAGAAGCCTCTGACCTCAGACTCAAAATCTTTTTCCGAAATTCTTGAACAGGAGATAAAAGTCGGTCTTGAAAAAATAGATGAATTTATGACGCATATTTCCGAACTTGTCATTGCCAAAAACCGCCTGAATTATCTGACCCAAAAGAATATGCTTTCATCTCAGACAGCCGAATGTTTCGGGGAAATCAGAAAAGTCTCTGCAAATATGGACAAAATTGCCAATCAGCTTCAGAGAGATGTGATGAAACTGCGGCTTGTCAAAATCAGCACGCTCTTTGAACGGCTTCCGCGCCTTGTCAGAGACCTTGCCGCGCAGCGTGAAAAGGAAATCAAACTGCATCTTTCCGGCGGAGAGACTGAGATTGAACGGAAAACCGCGGAGCAGTTGATGGATCCGTTCATTCATCTGATCCGAAATGCGGTGGATCACGGCATTGAAAAGCCTGATGAGCGAACAGCAAAAGGAAAGCCCCGCGCCGGCTCCGTGACTGTCAGCGCGCATCAGGACGGGAATCATGCAATTATTGATATTATTGACGACGGACGCGGCTTTGATATTGGCGGCATCAGACAGATTGCGGCGGAAAAAAATTTACTCACAAAAGCCGCACTGGCGGCAATGACAGATGCGGAAATCCTTGATCTGACTTTTAGGCCCGGATTCAGTACGCTGAACAGCGCCACGGAAATTTCCGGGAGAGGCGTCGGACTTGATGTGGTAAAGAGCAATATTAAATCGGTCGGGGGCAGCGTCACGCTTTCCGGCAAGCCGGGCTTCGGCGCACAGGTACGTCTGAAAATGCCGATTTCCATATCCCTGACCGATGTGCTTTTAACAGAGGCAGCAGGGACGCGGTATGCTTTTCCCTTTACTTCGATTAAGAAAACTGTTAAGGTACAAAGAAAATTTATTCATGTTCTGAGAAATAAGGAAATTATTCTCGTTGACGGAGACATCTTTCCGATGCGTTATCTCGGCGAAATATTGGAAATCAACGGCTCGGAGAAATTCAGACACCGAGATTCGGAGGAATTTGTATCTGTTATTTTAGGTTCTTTCGGAAATCGGATTTGCGGGATTGCGGTGGATGAGATATTGAAACGAGAGAGCATTCTGATCAGACCGCTTGAAAAATATTTTGCCGGGACAAAGGAAATTTCCGGCTCAACGCTGCTCGGCGACGGCAGCATCGCGCTGGTGATTGATCCGAAAGAGATCATCCTTTAGGAAAAGAAATTGTTGCAGAGGGCTTTTCTTTGCGGTCTTTGCGTCTCTGCGGGAGATAAGGTTTCTCGCAAAGGCGCAGAGTACGCAAAGACCGCAAAGATTTTTTGAAGAATATCTGACAATTTTCAAAAAGTTGTCAGATATCTGCGCCCTTTGCGTCTCTGCGAGAGACTTTATTGCCACTTCTGACATCTCAAGGAGAGATATTTCATGAAAAAAATACTGATTGTTGATGATTCGGCTTTCAGTCGTAATATTATCAAACAGATTGTCACGTCCGAGAGCTATCTCGCCATCGAAGCCGGAAACGGAACGGAGGCTTTGACACTGTTTCAGGCGGAGAAACCCGATATTGTGACCATTGATCTGCTGATGCCGGACATGGACGGCATAGATGTTGTCAGAAAAATTGCAGAAACAGCCCCCGGCGCCAAAATGATCGTCTGTTCCACAGACAAACAGAAATTCCGGCAAAAAGAGACAAAAGCCGCCGGGGCTGCGGCATTTGTTCCCAAGCCCATTGATCCTGAATTGCTGCTTGAGACAATAAAAAACTTGCTTGAAGCTTGACTATTAGACTTTTTCGGAAATAAAAAAAGTTCTCGCAAAGGACGCAGAGAGCGCAAAGGAGGAAAGATTTCTCGCTCCGCTCGAAATGACATATACTCTTCCGGAGTGCTGAGATGAAATTTCAGCATTTTCAGCATTGTGCTGAAATTCGCTCCGCTC
>DZCT01000568.1 GCA_022736535.1 Desulfatirhabdium butyrativorans
GCAGCGCACGGGCAATGCAGATGCGCTGTTTTTCTCCGCCCGAAAGCCGGCTCCCCAATTCGCCGATCACCGTGTCGAACTTATCGGGAAAATTCTGAATAAAATCATAAGCATAAGCAGCTTTTGCCGCGTTGATAATATCTTCTTCGGATGCGTTCCGGTTTCCATAAGCAATGTTGTTTCTCACCGTGTCGTTAAACAGAATCGTATCCTGCGTCACAACGGCAATCTGCCGGCGAAGTTCAGACACCGAAATATCTCGTATATCCGCGCCGTCAATCAGCACCGCGCCTTCGCTGACATCGTAAAATCTCGGAATCAGGTTGACTAACGAAGTTTTTCCGCCCCCGCTCATTCCCACCAGCGCCAGAATTTCTCCTTCTCCCACGTCCAAATCAATGTTTTTCAGCACCATGTCGTCGTCATATTTCAGAGAGACATTTTGAAACGTGACCCGGTGAGACCCGTTTTGAATCTGAATCGGACGGAGCGGTTCTTTAATATCAGACTCGCGTTCAATAATGTCAAATACCCTGTCTGCCGCGGCAAGCCCCTGCTGAATGTCATTGTTCAGGCGGCTCAGTTTTTTTACGGGATCATATAGCATGAGAACGGCTGCCATAAAAGAAAAAAATGTACCTGCGGTAGAAGTTCCGTCAATCACTCGGGAGCCGCCGTACCAGATAATGAACGCGATACCGAGTCCGCCCAGAAATTCCATGACCGGCGAGGAAAGCGACTTTGCCATGACCGCCTTCATTTCAAGCCTGAAAAGTGCGAGCGTTTTTTCGGCAAAGCGTTTTTTCTCATACGACTCCATGCCGAATGCCTTGACAATCTTATTTCCGACAAAAGTTTCATGCAGAAAAGAACTCATATCTGCCATTGCTTCCTGACAGCCGGTGCTGACTCGGCGGACCCGCCGTCCGAATTCCACCACCGGGAAAAAGGCAATCGGCAGGATAACCATTGCAAATAACGCCATTTTCCAATCTCTGTAAAAAATGACGCCGGTGAGGCCGATGACGGTAAAAACATCTCTCAGCGAGCTGGTGACGGCTGTGGAAACCATAGATTTTATCACATTGACATCATTGGTGATACGTGACATGAGCCGTCCGGTTTTTTCCTTGTGGAAAAAGGAAAGCGGCAAATCCTGAATGCGGTCATAAAGGCTGTTTCTGAGCTGGCGGATGATGCTTTCGCCCACGTAATTCATGAGATATTCCTGACCGTAATATCCGATGCCGCGAATAAAATAAATCAGGATGACGGCAATCGGAATGATTTTGAGCATGGTGATGTCTTTTTTGAAAAAGATGTCGTCCAGCACGGGCTTGACGAGAAAGGCGGTCGCGGATGTCGCGCCCGCGATGACCAGCATACAGCCCATTGCCAGAAAAAGCCGAAGCCAGTTTTCCCGTATCATGGAAAACAGGCGTTTGTAACGATTTTGAAATATTATGTTTATCAATATGCTGCCTCGAATTACTGTATTTTCTTTAGCCACGAATGGACACGAATTTTTTACCACGAATGGACACGAATTTATACAAATAAACACAAAAAAAGACTGAATCGTCACGAAGTCATCATTATTTTTCGTGAAAATTCATAATGTTTCGTGAAGATATTTTTTTTATTTGTGTTCAATTTGTGAACCATTCGTGTTCATTCGTGGTTAGATATTATGCCCGAAACTCCCGTCCGCTTCCCGTGTGATTCTGCACATTTCTTCCTCAAGGCGTATCCGGCAGACTTCTTCCGTGTGTTTGCTGCTGTTTTCAGGGACATAAACCGGTTCTCCGTAAATCATGCGGCATTTTGTAAAAGGATACGGCATGATAAAACGGTCCCAACTGGCAAAAGTTTTTATCCGTTTTGCGCTGTATGTGACCGGCACAATCGGATAGCCGGTTTTTTTTGCCAGCGTGATGATGCCCGGCTGAACTTTGAATCTCGGACCCTGAGGCCCGTCCGGAATAATCACGCTGGGTCTGATTCTTTCTTTCAGGCGTTTAATCAGACCTGCCATTGCCCGAAGTCCGCCTCTGGTGCTGGAACCCCGAATGGCTTCATGTCCCTGTCGCTGAAGGATTCTGGCAATGATTTCGCCGTCTTCAGACTGGCTTACGAGAATTGCGCCGTCCCATCCCTTGTAAACGTGGCTGATGAGCAGGATTCTGGAATGCCAGAAAGCGAATATGAACTTTTTGGAGGACATGACCGCATTCACTTTTTCAAATCCGATTGATTCAATCTGCAAGGTGGAAGCCAGCAGATCAATGATTCCCTTGCCCAGAATCCCCACCAAATTCCATTTTAATTCATACAAAGTTTTGTTTTTCATGTTTTTTTATCTCGGATAAAAAAATAGACATCCATAGCGACACAGATGTTTATAAGAAAGGCATAAAAAATGCAATCCTTTTTTATCTGAAAGTCCCCCGCAGGAGCGTCATATCTGCAACATATCCGGCAATAAGGAGTTATAATTGCAGATACTTCCCGACAGTCTCTATTTTATACCCAATCCCTGCCCAAAGCTTGACAGAAATCCTGAAATCCGACCCCGGATGGCAGGGGATGTTTTGTCGGCGTGTCCCTGCGGAATATTCGGCTGCTGATTTTTTATGAAAAAACTTTTCTTTGCGCCCTCGGTGTCTTTGCGAGAGATAAGGGGTTTCTCGCAAAGGCGCAAAGGGCGCAAAGAAATCAAGGGTGTTATCAATTATATTTCGGATACAGGGGCATGGAGAAAA
>DZCT01000001.1:0-1787 GCA_022736535.1 Desulfatirhabdium butyrativorans
TCTCTTGCGAAATCTATGGAGGGGTCTATCGCCAGCGCGGTCATGTAATACTGAATTGCTTTTTCTTTCTCGCCCATATCGCGGTAATTTGAAGCAATATTAGCATAATCAATCGCCGAACTCGGGTTTAACTCAATGACTTTCATGAAATTCTCTATTGCTTTTTCATGTTCTTTAAGCTTGAAATGGCAGAAGCCTTTTAAATTATAAATATCAGTTCGTTCCGAGTCCAATTTCTCTCCTTGGGAAAGCACATCAAGGGCTTGCCGGTATTGCCCCATATCTTTCAGACATACGCCCATGTAGGAACACAAAGTAGGAATATCTTCTGCTTTCGGATCAAGCGCATAAGCCTGACGATAATACGAGAGCGCAGTTTCCGGGTCGTTCATGGCAAGATGGCAGGAACCCATATAAAATTTGACATAGTATTTTCCGGGGAGCAGTTGCCCGATTTTTCCGAGTTCCGCAAGCGCGGCTTCCGGGGGCTGATTTTCGGCAATGAGTTTCGCTGAAAACATGCCCACGCCGGTTTCCGCTGCCCGCTCCCGGAAATGCGCGCCCGGTATGATCGTATAAAACGCCGGGATGTCAAGCAGCGGGTGCGTCGTATTGACGGCAAGCACTTCCATGCCTTTCGCGGCTAAGGCTGACACACAGTTCTGAATCTCGACCTTGATGTTATTATCCGAAAGATCAGGCAGTTCTGTGATGTCAATCTCTTTTTCCGCGTGCATCACGAATCCGGCTTCCTGCAAATTTCTGAATTTGGGAAGCCCGCTTGCCACATAATTGGACCCGGTGTTGAAATCGCCTGCCAACTGTGCGGTCTCGGTCAGCGCGCGGCTCAATGCTTTCTGCGGGTCCGGCGCGGTTCCGGCTGTCCAGACAATTTCGCTTTTTTCAGGAAAAGTTGCCGGATCATAAGCCAGAATGCCGACCGTAGGGATTCCCGTATCAAGGGAAAAATCCGAAATCCGGAACTGAATCCCGGCATTCCGGTATTTCTGTATCATTTCCCTCACTAACGGGTCCGTTGCCGAATCCGGGCGTATTGCCGGTACATTCAGCCTGTTGCGGCTGACAAGAGACGACATATTCCGCTCCACCACTTCGCACAAGCCTTGAAGAAGGGCTTCTTCCGCACAGTTTCCGGCAGAAGTGCCGTTGAATTGATTGATGGCGAAAAACCAGTCAAAGGGAATCAGCACTTCCTCATTCCGCGTGAGATTGCAGCCCCGGGCCCAGCGCAGGGGAAGATTCTCAAATATTTTACGGGCGATTTCAAGGTCTTGAGATGTATCGTGAACCGAGCGGGCAATCATATCAAAAGAAACCGCTTTTTCTTTGAGATTCCGGTAAGTTTCCCTAAAGAAATTTTCCGAATTTTTGCTGAAGCTGAAAAAACTGAAGCGCTCCACCAATTCCATGACCGCGCTGGCTTCCGCCTGAGCCGGGGTTCCGCCTTTTCCCATCTGCTTTTTCGTGCCGGTGACTGCCGCCGCATCCTTGCCGCAACTGCTGAAATAAACAGGGATTCCCAATCTGCCCTTGTCAATTCTGACCGTGTATTCCAAAATATCGAGATTTATTTTTTTCAGTTTTTCCCTGAGCCGGCGGACAGTTTCTTCAGGCGACAGGATTTTGTCCTGATCCAGCGTGAATGTTTTGAACGCATCTTTTAATATCATTTTGTTTTTCATAAGTTCCTCCGTAAAAAGGGTTTATTAACTCTCCCCTGTCATTCCGACCATCTCCCCTGTCATTCCGACCATCTCCCCTGTCAT
>DZCT01000001.1:1887-6112 GCA_022736535.1 Desulfatirhabdium butyrativorans
TCTCCCCTGTCATTCCGACCATCTCCCCTGTCATTCCGACCATCTCCCCTGTCATTCCGAACGCAGTGAGGAATCTGAGGATTTCTCGCTACGCTCGAAATGACAAGATGCTCCGCTCAGAATGACGCCTCAACATCACCCGATTCTACACCGCTACCAAAGGATTTGACCATTTTTTCGATTTCAAGACAAGAAGATTTTTTTTAAATTGACATTTAAATTTTTTATGATATAAAGGGAACATCTTTGTGGGGATGTAGCTCAGTTGGGAGAGCGCCGCGTTCGCAACGCGGAGATCAGGGGTTCGAATCCCCTCATCTCCACCACTTTTTTTATTCCTGCTTTTTTATCAATTCCTTGTAACTGCAAAGTAACTGCAAACTTTTTTAAAATCAATTTCAGTCAGATTTCAGCCAGCTCTCTGTGATATGTGAACTTTCTGCTATTTAAGGGAAAAGATCATGGCGCAATTTGAACCTTATACCAAAGGGATCGAAGTCCGCGGGACAATTATCAAGGCAACCGTTGACGGTATGGGCGTTTTTAAGAAGGCAGGTTTTGAGATTCTTGCCGAAGTCGGATTTGATAATCCGAAACTTGATGATGACCATTGGTATTCACAGGAAAAATGGCTTCAGGCTTTCAGAATCATATCAGACAGAGTGGGACCGAAAACGCTTTTCAATATCGGAACAAAGATTATAGAAAATGCCGTGCTGCCGCCGCTGAACAGCATTGAAGATGCCCTGTCGTTGATGGATATTGCTGCCTATCACATGAATTACAGAGATTCAAAGGGCAGAATTTTATACGACCCCGCGAGAAATGTCATGTCAGAGGGAATCGGACATTATAAATATATAAAATCAAAAAAAGAACAGAATAAAGCGATGATGCTGTGCGACAATCCCTATCCCTGCGATTTTGACAGGGGAATCATTACCGAATTTTCAAGAAGGTTTTCGCCTTTTTCAAAGGTCGTACATATTGACAGCAAACCTTGCCGGAAAAAAGGCGCTGATTCATGCAGTTATCTTGTAACATGGTAAGAAAGAAACACAGCTATATCATCGGCGTGATGGGCGGCGGAACCGCCTCGCGTGAAGACGCTGACGCCGCTTACCGCTTGGGAAGCCTGATTGCAAAACAGGGCTGGATTCTGCTCAACGGCGGCAGAAGCGCCGGTATCATGGAAGCCTCGGCAAAAGGCGCTTATGAACAGGGCGGCATGACCGTCGGCATTCTGCCCGGCGACAATTACAGCGGCATCTCAAAATTCATCACGATCCCCGTTCTGACCGGCATGGGCGGCGCAAGAAACGCTGTCAACGTGCTTTCCAGTCATGTTGTTGTCGCTTGCCACGGCGGCGCCGGCACGGTCTCCGAAATTGCCCTCGCGCTGAAATTCAAGCGTTATGTGATCCTGCTGAATTTTGACATCGGAAATATTTTTGACAGTTATGTTGAAAAAGGCTTGCTGCACGCTGTGAAAACACCTGAACAGGCTATTGAAAAAATTCAAGAATTGCTTTTGCAAGCCGCATATCTTCCGGCGTGGTGATTTTGATATTGTATCGGCTGCCGCTGATGATTTTCACTTTTTTGCCGAGCCGCTCCAAAAGAGAAGCGTCATCAGTTCCGATATAGCCCTGTTTTCTGGCGGCTTCATGCGCATTTCTGATAAGATCGTACTGAAAAGCCTGGGGCGTCTGGGCAAGCCAGATCGCTTCTCTGTTCAGTGTTTTATCAATGTAATCGCCGTATTTTATCTGCTTCAGCGTATCATGAACCGGCAAGCCGAGAATGCACGCGCCGCATTCCCTCGCGCCGCTGATGCAGGCAGTGATCTGTTCCGCAGAAACAAAGGGGCGCACAGCGTCATGAATCAGCACGATGCCGCATGTCCCTTCCGCTGCCGAGAGTCCGTTATAAACAGAATCCTGCCGCGTCTCGCCCCCCGGCGTCAGAATGACTTCTTTCTGAAGCTGCACGGACGAAAGCATATCCCTGCAAAAATCAAAATCATCTTTGGGAATCACCAAAAAGATTTTCTCTGTTTCTTTATGAGCGTCAAAAGCGGCTAAGGTATGCGCTAAAACAGGATGTTCCCCAAGCCTCAGATACTGCTTGCGGACATCGCCGCCCATGCGAATGCCTCTGCCGCCCGCGACGATAATGGCTGAAACCGGCATTGATTTCCTGCTACAAAGATTCCGCGTCTGCGGGTGATTCGGTGGGCAGTGCCTGCCCAATGGCATTAAGTTAAGAGAAAAATGTAGGTCGGGGTGAGCCTGCGAACCCCGACATCATCCGGCAGGTGTTGGGGTTCGCAGGCTCACCCCAACCTACGAAATTGTTAACTTAATGGCATTGAGTGCCTGCCCACCCTACTCTTTCAAATACTTCAGCTCTCTGGGAAAGGGCAGTCCTTTTCCCATTGCGTCTTCGCAGTAGTTGACACCGGCAAGGACTTTAATATCTTTCAATGCCCGTGCATCGCCTTCAAATGTCACTTCGGTGATGTTTTCTTTTTGGATTTTGCCGCCTGCCCATTGAATATCCAGCACACTGCTTGCGTCAAATCTGTCGGGTCCGACGCAGAGTTCCACCTGTCCCCCGTAGAACTGTACGATTTTGGCGACCAGCAGGCTGGGTCTGCAATGAAAACCGAGCTTCATGGGAATGCCGACTTTCACGGCAGAACGCTCGATGTTTTCATTGAGTATTTCTTCCGCCAGCTTTTTGCCCGCGGAGAGATAATGACAGACATAATAAAGTCCGTAGTTTACCGTTCGATCCAGCAGCATTTCAGGATTGACAATTCTGCACATACGATCCTGAACTTTTTTGTAAACATTTTTATAGCCGGATTCATAAAGATGGCGTTCATAATAATGAAGCAGTCTGCCCATCATCTGAAGCAGGTGAAACACAACAGAAAAAAAGCTGCGGAAAACTTTAAGCTTTTTTTTGCCGTTATTAAATCCGCCGTGCATGACATAAGTATCAAAATAGGATTGCAGATTGTGTACCAGCATCTCATATCGCCGTATTTCCACCTCGTTAATCCGCCCCGGTACAAGTTCCTGCATTCTCTTAGGATTATAGGGTTCAAAAAATTCAAACTGCTCAAAATGCGCTGCAATATTTAAAAATTCATTGGCAATTCTGACGATATTTTTCCGCTGCTCATCAAATTTGCCTTCATTGTCATAAATATCGCAGGCAAGCATTTCTCCGGTAATAATGCCGGGAAAATCGGCAGGACCGAAACGCTCTTTCGGTACTGAAATCTGAAGACGCCGGGCTTCGGTCAATATCACCGGCGCCATGTTTGCAAGAGAACTTGTCAGGAAATTAAGCGTTATTTCTCCGTCTTTCTGAAAAGCCTCCGAATCCGGCAGATCGTAAAAACTGAGACGGTTTAAGATGTGTTTCTGGGAATAGCTGGCGATACTCAAATGCCTGATTGAAGCTGAAAGTTCTCTGTAAAAATACCAGTTGCTGTTGTTTTTCGCGCCGTGGAAATCCAGCAGGTCTTCCAAAAGCTGGGATACGCTGATCAGTCTGGAATAGAGATTTTTGGTAAAAAGATACTGGGGCGCGCTGAAATCGGAGATATAAATACAGCATTTTAAGTAATCAGTTGAAAATATGCGTACTTTTTCCACAAAAGAAACAGAGCAGAAAGAGTCGCCGTTTGATAATCGAAATTCAGGCTTCATATCTTTAAAAATATCCTTATCTGAGAAATGCTGAACCGATCTTATAAAATAGACTTTTTCGGAAATAAAAAAAGTTTCTCGCAAAGGGCGCGGAGAGCGCAAAGGAAGAAAGACAGAAATACAGGCTGGCTTTCAATTTCCCGCGGACTTCCGCTACTTGAGTCTTTGCGGGCAATTCTGCCGCTTATTTCCGAAAATGTCTAATGGGTCATTTCAGCACTCCGGACTTCACCCGCATTTAATCCGGAGTGCTAAAATGAAATTTTAGCATGTCTTTCCGGCATCAGGTGCTAAAATTTCATTTCAGCACTCCGGATGAGTGGCATCAGGTGCTAAAATTTCATTTCAGCACTCCATTTCAGCACTCCGGACTTCACCCGCATTTAATCCGGAGTGCTAAAATGAAATTTTAGCATGTCTTTCCGGCATCAGGTGCTAAAATTTCATTTCAGCACTCCGGATGAGTGGCATCAGGTGCTAAAATTTCATTTCAGCACTCC
>DZCT01000001.1:6212-7702 GCA_022736535.1 Desulfatirhabdium butyrativorans
ATTTCAGCACTCCGGATGAGTGGCATCAGGTGCTAAAATTTCATTTCAGCACTCCGGACTTCAACCCGATCAGGCGGATCATCATATTGTTTTGATATTCATTTCCAATCCGTCAGTTTTTTTTCCGATCAGAATTTCCAGTTCGCCGATAAAGGTCTTCATCAGACCGGCATGGGCATTCAATTCTTCGGCAGTTCCGGCGCCTTCCTGAGAGCGGGCTGCATTTTCCTGCACAACTTTCTCAATTTCTGACACAGCGTTATTAATCTGTCGGACGCCTTCAAACTGGTTTTTGGACGATTCGGCGATCTGGGAAAGAAATTGTCCGATTTTATCTGTGCTTTCAGTTACTTTTCTGAAAGCTTCATTTGCCTTTGCCGCCAGTTCGGAACTCTCCGCTGTTTTCCGAATGGTCCCGTCAATCAGACCGGCAGTATTTTTTGCCGCATCTGTTACCCGCATCGCCAAACTTCTCACTTCGTCAGCCACCACGGCAAATCCGGCGCCGGCGGACCCGGCTCTGGCTGCCTCTATTGCCGCATTCAATGCCAGCAGATTCGTCTGAAAGGCAATTTCATCAATCATTTTAATGATCTTTGAAATTTCTTTGCCTGACCGGGACATTTCTTCTATCTTGCCGGTTAATTGCGACATGATGCTGCCCGCGTCTCCGACAATCTGCCCCACGGTTTTCATCAGACGGTCTGTCGCTTCCGCATCTTCTGTATTTTTCTGCACCATAGCGGAAAATTCCTCCAGCGATGCGGAGGTCTGTTCCAAAGCGGTTGCCTGTTCCGATGTTCCCTCTGCCAAAGAGCGGCTGGACGCGGCGACATGCTCGGATGCGAAAACGATCTGACGGCTCTTTTGGCTCAACCCTTCAATGATGCGGCTGATCGGGAGTATGACGCTTTTTCTGATGCTCAGAGAACTGACCGACACCAATGAAAAATTTAAAAATACAAGGACAATCAGGAAATTGATGAAGGAATCTCTCAGCTCTTTCCGCATAAAGTCATAGGTAAGATAGACTTCGACTGTGGCCAGCTTGTCATCATCTTTGAAGATTTCTCTGCTTTTCATCAGATTTTCGCCGGAAACATTGTCTTTCAGATCAGTCACATTCCAGTCTTTATCTCTTATCTTGCCGAAAGAAACTGTTTTTCCCTCAGGGTCCCTGATGAGAACCGCATAAACCCGTTTTTCACTCATCACCGATTTTATAATATCTTCAGTCCCTTGAGCGTCAAAACTCCAAAGATGCAGCGACAGACTTTTGGACTGCTGATTGACAATCAGTTCCCCCAGATCATTCAGGCTGTTGCTGATTCTTTTCTCAGTCTGCATGTAAGAGAAAAAAGCAAAACCTGTCAGAATAAGGGTGATGGTGACGATAAGCGAAAGATTTATCCGCTTCTGAATGCCGGTTTGCTGAAATCTGAAAGGAAATATTTTCTGTTTCATAGCGATAATAAGGTGTGATTTTTTTT
>DZCT01000001.1:7802-17058 GCA_022736535.1 Desulfatirhabdium butyrativorans
AAAATGACGCACTCCGGCTTCTGTTCCCGGTAAAAAAAAACCGGCCCCGGCTGTCCCTAAGCCGAATTCTGTTCCCGGACCGGATTGCTCCGAACCGGGCAATGATCATTCATCTGCGGACGCCGGTTGCCCGGCATCTCCTGCAACCTACCCGGGAGCTCGGGCGGGCAACCCTCAGACGCTCCTCTATTTGGTCTTGCACCGGGTGGGGTTTACAAAGCTTCTCCGGTCACCCGGAGAACTGGTGCGCTCTTACCGCACCTTTTCACCCTTACCTGGGAAAAGGGTCAGAGGTGAGAGGTTCGGGGTAAGAGGCTGTATTCCCTCTGACCTCTCACCCCTGACCTCTGACCCCGAATCAGGCGGTTTGCTTTCTGTTGCACTTTCCTTCACGTTGCCGCGACTTTGGATTACAAAGCACCCTGCCCTGCGGTGTTCGGACTTTCCTCCGAGTCTGATACAGACCCGGCGATCATTTGGACAGCCTGAGCCGGGGGAAAAAGATTTGGGGTTCGGGGTCAGAGGTGTTTACCCCTCACCTCGAACCCCTGACCCCGAACCCCATTTATCATTCTTCTCCGTCCTCTCTCTTTTCCCAGTAAATAAGCCTTTGGCAATGGGGACAGAACTTCAGACTGTCAAGGCGCTGAAGCTCGTTATACAACTGCGGGGGAATGTTCATGTTGCATCCCTGACAGACCGCATCTTTCACCGCAACAACAGCAATGCCCCCGCCTTTTCCCTTTACCATGAGAAATTTTTTCATCATATCGGGTCTCACGGTTTTGGAAATCGCTGTCCAATCTTTGTCAAATCGCTCAAGCGTTTCCTTTTTCTGATCCGCTTCCAGTTGTATCGCCTCTTTTTCATCAGCGATCTGACGGGTAACACTCAGAAATTCTGCCTTTTTTTCCGCAAGACTTTTTTCTGATTTCTCTATGCGCTCGAGATCTTCCACCATTCCGTCCTGAAGCTGGGAATTTTTTTTCTTTAACTCCTCAATTTCCTTTAAAGCTGCCTGATAGTCTTTGTTCGTCTTGACGCTGTTCAACTTTTCCTGACTCTTTTTTATTTTGGAAAGATTGATCTGCACCTCAGATTCACACTCACGGTATTTCCTTTTCAACTTTTCAAGTCGGGATGTTTCTTCCGTGATGAGCTGATCAAAATCATTCCGTCTGGCATCCAGCGTTTTAAATTTTTCAGACAGTCTGTTCAGAAAAATCTTTGTATTGCCGATTTCCGTTTCGATATTTTGGAGCTTTATCAGAATCTCTATTTGTTCTCTCATAAGCAGTTATCCTGAAATTGTTGAACTGAAAAAAATTTGCAAAAATAAAAAGAAGTTGAAAGTCTGCTTTCTTAACTTTCAACTTTGAAGTCCTGTTTTTCCGCTTTTCAACATCTCATACCGAATCGCTTCAGTCCCTGTCAATTTCTGACAGCGATTTGGTATCATTACACAATTACAAACGGGTCTTTTTCAAGCCCGCAAGCCTCAACCGTTACATCTGCTGTTCCGGTTTCAGACAGTATCTGACGGATTCGTTCTGCCAGAATCTCAACCATCAGATGTTCCGATGCAAAATGTCCGATGTCAATCAGTCCCCGTCCCTCAGCTTCCGCATCTTTTGCATCATGATAATGCAAATCCCCGCTGATATACACTTCCGCGTCCGAGGAAAAGAACACATTCATCAGGCTGGAACCGCTCCCCGAACACAATGCCGCCTTTTTCACCTGCAAATCCGGGTCCCCCGCGACTTTTACATATCCGAGCTTCAGATTTTCTTTGATTTTTCGTGCAAAAGCCGCCAGCGTGAGAGTCTCCGGCAGGTCTCCGATCCGTCCGGTTCCGGTGCCGCTTTCATCATAAGATAAGAGCGGATAAACATCATAAGCCATTGTCTGATAGGGATGCTGTTTTCTCAGATGCGCAATAACCGCGTCCAGATCAGACTTTGAAACAACAGCCTCTATCCTGATTTCATCTGCATGAGTGATTTCTCCGATGGTTCCCGTAAAAGGCTTTGCCGATGTTCCCGGACAGAAGGTGCCTTTGCCCTGATTTCTGAAGGAACAGCACGAATAATCGCCGATATTTCCGGCAGTTGTTTCAAAAAGCGCATTCAGTATCCTGTCTTCGTATTCAGCCGGAACATAGACAGCCAGCTTATAAGCTGTTGCGTCTTCAAATCCCCCCAGCCCCCCTTTGGAATTTTTTTTAAGCGGTTTAAGATGATGAATACCGATTTTGGATGCAAGAACATCGTTGACGCCGCCGAAGGCATTGTCCAAATTGGTGTGCGCCGAGAATATCGCCAGCCGATGCAAAACGGCTTTATGAAGAATCGAACCGGTGGGTGTGCTGAAATTGACAGATTTAAGGGCTTTGAACAGCAGGGGATGATGAGTAAGCAAAAGATCGGCATGGTGTTTGCAGGCATCGTCAACGACATCGGGGGAGGGGTCAAGTGCAATTCGGACTTTTTTGACCGGCCAGTCTTTCTGACCGATCTGCAAGCCTGAATTGTCCCATTCCTCGGCAAGCAGGGACGGGGCAATGCTTTCCATGATGTTGATAATATCTGCTACGGTTGCGGCCATTACCGCCTCTTATTATCAGATAAACCCGTTTTACTTTGCTGAAAAAAAGAAACCAAGTTTTTTGTCAAAAACTTGGTTTCCATATCATCCGGACAAGGAACCGGACAAGGAAAACGCATCTCTTATCTGTAAGCCTGATGTGTTGTTCACAAGATTCCGCTCTGACATGTCTTTGCAAAAAAGAAGTGGGCCCACTTGGGATCGAACCAAGGACCTACCGGTTATGAGCCGGTGGCTCTACCAGTTGAGCTATGGGCCCGGCGGACCAGCTTTATGTTCTTCTTATTTAACCCCAGATAAAGATTTTGTCAAGCATTACCTGCATTAATAGTCAAGAAAACTTTTCAGCTTCCGGCTCCGGGTCGGATGTCTGAGTTTTCTCAGCGCCTTGGCTTCAATCTGCCGGATGCGTTCACGGGTAACGGCAAAATCCTGCCCCACCTCTTCCAGCGTGTGATCCGCTTTTTCGCCGATGCCGAAGCGCATCCGCAGGACTTTCTCTTCCCGGGGGGTCAGGGTTGCCAGCACTTTCCGGGTCTGTTCCGCAAGATTCAGGCTGATGGCGGCATCTGAGGGAAGCATGAATTTTTTGTCTTCTATGAAATCTCCCAGATGGCTGTCTTCCTCCTCTCCGATGGGCGTTTCCAGCGAAATCGGTTCTCTGGCAATTTTCAGCACCTTGCGAACCTTGTCCAGCGGAATTTCCATCTTTTCGGCGATTTCTTCTGGCGTGGGTTCTCTGCCGAGTTCCTGCACCAGATAGCGTGAAGTCCGGATCAGCTTGTTGATGGTTTCAATCATGTGAACCGGAATCCGAATGGTTCTTGCCTGATCCGCGATGGCACGGGTGATGGCCTGACGAATCCACCATGTGGCGTAAGTGCTGAATTTATAGCCCCGGCGGTATTCAAATTTGTCCACCGCCTTCATCAGACCGATGTTGCCTTCCTGTATCAGATCAAGGAACTGCAAACCCCGGTTGGTATATTTTTTGGCGATGCTGACCACTAAGCGCAGATTTGCCTTGATAAGATCGCTTTTGGCAAATTTTGCTTTGGTGTGCCCCTCATCCACATTTGACATGATCCGCTTCAGAATCAGGCAGTTTGCCTTAATATTCTTTTCTTTTTCACCTATCTGTTTTCGGGTGTTCATCAGTTCCGCAAACAGAAAGGACATGTCTTCCCGGTTCAGTTCACAGTTGTCCCCTGCCCATTCCAGAAATTTTTCCTCTGTTTCTAAATACTCGCAGACCTCACGGGGAGAGGAATTGAGCAGGTCTGCATATTTGAGCATACGCTTGTTGAGCAGTTCAAACCAGTCAATCTGCTCCCGGATATCCTTTTCAATCCGCTCGACCACACCGCTTTCAAGGCGCCAGTCTTTCAGCAGTTCAAATATTTTGTGATTCCGCCGGGAAACATAGCGGCGAAGCCGGCGCTGTTCTTCGGGGTCCCTGCCGTCGGATGAAAAAAGCCTCTCCCGATATTCTCTGTTTTCCTCATATAATTTCAGAATATCATCTATTGTCTTCAAAAAGCTTTCAATCTGTACGGCTTCGTCAGTATATGTGTCCCCTTCGTCAATATCCCTCAGAACATGCTTGGGACGCAGCGATCCGCGCCGGATGTGTTCTCCGAATCTCAGAATATATTCCACGCCGATGGTGGTGTCCAACAGCGCTTTCAGCACTTCCTGTTCTCCGGCTTCGATTTTTTTGGCAATGTCAACTTCTTCTTCACGGGTCAGGAGATTCACCAATCCCATTTCTCTCAGATACATCTTGACCGGGTCTGTTACGGAAGTCAAATCCGGAGCGGCAAACTCATCATTGCCCGCCGCGCCGCGTTCGTCGGCGTTTTTCTCTGTTTTATCAGTTGGTTTCTGCTTTCTTTCATCTATAATTTCTATGTTGAGTTCGTCAAACATGATGAGCGTTTCATCCAACTGATCCGGAGACAGCATATTGTCGGGCAGCACGCCGTTAATCTCGTCATAAGACAGGTATCCCTGTTCTTTTCCTTTTGAAATCAGTTGTCTTAATGCTTCTTTGTCTATTCTTTTCACCGTTCTCTGCTTTGCAGCGGATTTTTTTGTCATAAGAATTAGGCTCCTTGTTTCAGATTAACTGCTGCTGTATTGCCTGAGAGTTCTTTTTTTTTAACAACGACTCCACCAGCCGGCTGTCACTTTTTTTATCTGCCGCTTCTATTTCCTGCGTTAAGAGGGGCTGACTTCTGTGTCGGCGGACGCTTTTTTCAAACTGTGCGATCAGCTTGAGACATCCTTCACGCTTCCACTCATTTTCCTGACTTGACAGGAAGGCAATCATGCGTCTTTGTTCAGCATCTTCAGCAGTTCCGAGAATATCGGACACCCGCGCCGATGCGCTTTCAGGGCGGTTTAATATCAGCAAGCCGATGGATTTGAGAGTCTTATCTTCAAAATATTCCAAAAGATTACGCTCCCGGATGTCATTCCGGATTTCCGGAAATTGCAGCATCATGGCAATGATCTGCTGCTCCTTCCGATCTCCCGTTTTCTGAACAGAAGAAATCTCCGGAGTGCGAAAATGAAATTTTCGCTCTGGATTATCCCCGCCTTCTTTTATCTTTTCCAGAATAATTTTTTCGTCGGTTTTGATGCGCTCGGCAAGCATTTTGACATACAAGGCCCTCTCCATGCCTTCGGGAACAGACAGCAGCGGCTCTTTCATTTCGGAGATAATGCGGATTTTGCCCTCCACGGTAGCGGGATCATGCTGCTTTACCGTACATTCTGTCAGAAAAGAAATCAGCGACAGCGCATTTTTCGCGGCTTTTGCAAAAGCTTCCGCGCCGAAGCGGAAAAGAAAGGAGTCCGGATCATAACCTGACGGCAGCACGAGAATAGAGGCATCTGCCTGTTTTTCCCTGAAAATGCCGATGCTGCGTTTCGCCGCCCGAATACCGGCTTCATCTGAATCATAAACCAGCACAATTTTTTCCGCCTGACCCTTCAGCGCATGGACATGATCGGGCGTCAGAGCAGTCCCCAGCGTTGCCGCGGCATTTTCAAAGCCGTGCTGATGCAGGGCAATCACATCCACATACCCTTCTGTCAGATAGATCAGTCCGGTTTCCCGACATTTTTTTCTTGCCCTGTCTATGCCGTAAAGCGAGCGGCTTTTGTTAAACAAAGGCGTTTCCGGCGAATTGAGATATTTGGGAACTGAGTTGTCCATAACTCTGCCCCCGAAAGCAATCACCTGTCCGCGTATGTCCCGGATCGGAAACATGATGCGGTCCCGGAAACGGTCATAATAGCCGGTTTTATCTTTGTTCGGCGCAATGAGACCGGCTTTTTCCGCCAAAGGCAGCGGAATTTTTTTTGCCGAAAAGAAATGGGTGAGGTGCTGCCAGCCTTGGGGCGCGTATCCGAGTGAAAAAGCTTCTGCGGTTTCTTTTGTGATGCCCCGGTGCTTGAGATAGGCAAGGGCTTTTTTTCCGGCTTCGCTGTTTTTATCAGATGACCATAATGTGTTTTGGAAAAATTCAGCCGCGGTTTTATTGACGGAAAGCAGCGATTCCCGCTCCTGTATCCGGCGTTCTTCCTCAGAAGACGCAGTTTGTCTCGGGATTTCAATGCCATATCGCTCGGCAAGCCGTGTGACGGCTTCCGGAAAAGAACAGCCTTCGTGCTTCATCAGAAAGCTGAACACATCTCCGCCCTCGTGGCATCCGAAGCAATAATATATCTGTTTTTCGGGACTTACAGTGAATGACGGGGTTTTTTCGGAATGGAACGGACAATGCCCTGTGTAGTCTTTTCCCGTTTTTTTTAAAAGTACGGACTCGGAAATGATTTCTACAATGTCAGCCGCGTTCTGAATATCCGTAATTTTATGTTTAGGAATTAAAATCGCCAAAGAGGAAAATCTCCGTTATGCAGACCGGCAATCCGATTTTTTTCGTAAACTTACAGTATAAGATTTGATGTGATGTTTGTCAATGTGTGTTTTTGGAACTTTTTTTTGAAAAAAAAGGTTCTCGCAAAGCACGCAAAGGACGCAAAGAATATATAAAAACTTTCAAACCTTTGCGCTCTTTGGAGACTCTGCGAGAGATATAAAGGTTCTCGCAGAGTCCGCAAAGCTGCGATCCGGAGTGCTGAAATGAGCGGAGCGAATTTTAGCACTTAATACTTGCTAAAATTTCATTTTAGCACTCCGGAGGGCAGGCCGGATCGCAGGGCATTAAGCCTTGAACGCCTTCGTCGCTGCAATCGCTTCTTTCAAATCCAAGGTCCCGCTGTATATTGCTTTTCCGGTGATGATGCCCGTGACGCCGACTTTTTCCAGCGGCAGCAGATTTTTAATGTCATCCAGCGTGGATACACCCCCGGACGCCACTACCGGCACGGAAACCGCTTCTGCCAGTTTTCGGGTTTCCTCGATATTCGGTCCTGTCTGCCTTCCGTCCCTGTGAATGTCCGTAAAATTGATTGCCGCAACACCCTGATCTTCCAACTGCTTTGCCAGATCAGCGGCTTTGATCCGCGTGGTTTCTGTCCAGCCTTCAATCGCCACCAAACCCTTGCGTGCATCAATGCCCACCACAATCTGCCCCGGAAAAGCCTTGCAGAGCTTTTCAACTAATTGCGGATTTCGGATGGCTTCCGTGCCGATAATGACCTTTTTCACGCCCAGGTCTATGAACATTTTGACCGTATCTTCATTTCGGATCCCGCCGCCCACCTGAATATCCGCTTTCACCGTATCCAGAATTTTCTTTATGGAATCAAGGTTTTTCGGACGCTTTTCAAACGCGCCGTCAAGATCAATCACATGGATCATTTCCGCGCCCTGATCTTCCCATTTCTGCGCCATCGCGGCAGGATCATCGGAAAATACGGTTTCCGCGTCCTTGCGTCCCTGAAGCAGTCTTACACACTTGCCGTTTTTTATATCAACTGCCGGTATGATAATCATCTGTCTTTCCTGAGCGTTGCAAGCATTTCCTCAAGCGCGGAAACCGCCATTTCACGACCGGTAATCCACTTGCCGTCTCTTTTTAAAAAGGTGTCAAAATGAAAAAGATTTTCGTTCAATGAATGCTGGGTTTCATCAAAATGCGCTGACCACAGCACCCTGCCGTCCGCCACGCGGAGAAGATGCAGTCCGAATGCCACCGATGCGGGAGATTCCACCGAATAGTCGCTTCCCACCCGGTCTTTGAAGCGGTAGATATAGCCGCCCATCACCGCGTCCGCGCCGAATTTGCGCCCCGCTTCCATGAGCATGTCCCGTTCCGAAAATCCTTCTTTGTTTTCTGCCGAGCCGCTGCGAATCTGCTGATCGTGTGCAAGAGGAATCAGCTTGAAATCATTGCGCGACTTGAACAGGCTGACCAACTGTTCGGTCAGGATATTCGGCGCCTCTTCCCAAACCTCGCCTCCGGCGAAAATTTTCCCGCACATCGGACATCTGACGCTGGTATTGTCCTGATAGCCCTTTGACATGTCTTTGAAAGAAACAACCAGAATATTATTCAGGTCAGACGGCACCGGCGGCGGGGGTTCGGAAACAATTTGCCGGCTCGCACAGGCAAATACAAAAAGGGAAAACAGAAAAAGCATTCCGGTTCCGACCATGCTCTTGTCACAAAAGCGTCTTTTTTTCATAAGTTACAGCACTCCTTTGCTGGAGCGAACATCCGTGATCCGTTCATCCAAAGAAACTGCCTGATCCAATGCCCTGCCTGCGGCTTTGAAAACAGATTCGATGATATGATGTTCATTTTCTCCGTAAAAAACATTAATGTGAAGGTTCATCCCTGCCCGCGTGGCAAAAGCCCGGAAAAATTCTTTGGCAAGATAAATGTCAAAGTTTCCGCATCGGTCTGCCGGGCGGGGGACATTGTAAACAAGAAAAGGGCGTTTTGACAGATCAACGCTTACGGCGGTGAGGGTTTCGTCCATGGGCGTAACGGCATGTCCGTAGCGCCGTATGCCTTTACGGTCTCCGAGCGCCTTGTCAAAAGCGTCGCCCAAGACAATGCCCGTATCCTCGACAGTGTGATGAAAATCCACGTCAATGTCGCCTTTGGCGTGAACAGACAGGTCAAAAAAACCGTGAACGGCAAAAAGCGTGAGCATGTGGTCAAAAAAGGGAATCCCGGTTTTGACATCAGGCTCGCCTTTGCCGTCTATATTTAAGCGGATACGGATTTCTGTTTCTTTGGTTTTGCGGTCAATTTCAGAAAAACGGTTCATGTGATGGAGGTTTCGGGTTTCAGGTTACAAGTTTCAGGTTTGAAAAAAACCGGCTTTTTCCCGATGCCGTAGCGGCTGTAAAAAATCATAAATAACAAAATGTTGTAAATAGTACAAAATCTTTGCGGTTTTTGAATTTTTGAGAAAAAGCCGAACATCATACAATTTTTATAATCATAAGGCAGAGGCAGAGAAAAGGCAAGTCTGTTGTCCGTGAAAAAATTCGGCTCAGGCACAAGCTTTGTTTTCAGCATAATATCTGATTAAAAATATAAGGAAATTCTATAGAGAAACGGCAAATTTGAAATCGAAAGATTTTTTTAATGTGTAAGCAGCAGCCTGTCTGAGACGGCTTCTCCTCTGAGATTTCTGCCTTCCATCTGAAAGCGTTTCAGCA
>DZCT01000001.1:17158-19698 GCA_022736535.1 Desulfatirhabdium butyrativorans
TGACTTAATGACATTGACGCGGCGCGTGGGAACAAGAATTTCTTTTTTTCGTGATTCAGTTCGTGAAAAATTTGTGTTCATTCGTGGCGAAAAAAAACGCAATTTTTCAGACAAAAAACAAAGCCCCCAGCGAAAGCATCGCCATGATAAAAGCCGTTGTTTCCATTCCGAAAAAGGGTATGAAAAACAGGCTTCCGAGCAGCGAAGCCGCACAGCCGCCGAGCAAATCTGCCGCATAAAGCGGCGAAATCACGAGTTTCTGATCTTCCACTCCGGAGATGCTCGCAAGGGCAAATACGCCGGATACCAGAAACCCGCTCACAAACAGCAGACATGAGATGAAAAAAATGCCGGAGGAAGCATCGGAGTTGAACAAAGCAATAAGAATGAAATTGAATGCGCCGAAGCCGGTCAACAGGCTGATTCCGAGCCGCAGCCGGATGTCGCCGCAACGGCTCATCAATGCCTTTGCCGCCTTCGGAATGACAAGGGAACCGGCTGCCAATCCCCCCATGAATGTCATCAGCAAGATGCCGATATTCTGAAATAAAACGCCGTGTTTTGCCTGATAATGCAGCATCAGCATGGTTTCCGTCATCATTCCGATAAAAGCGGCTGTAAAGACAAGCAATATTCGTTTCAGCCTGAGCCGGCGCCGGGCAAAGAAAAACAGAACAACTGATAGAACCGCGCAGATTGAAATAATGATATTATAAACCGAATCGCCGAAAGAAGGCAAGTCGCGGTTAATGATTTCCGGGATAAATTTTGAGAGCCAGATCATCGCTGCATACTGATAACAGATCGGCTGTATATCCGTGTTCGGAACGGCTTTGGCGGAACAAAGCTGCTGCTCTGTTTTGAGGAATCGGTCATTTGTGAGCAGATATTTGATGTAGGCGGGCGTGACAAGTTTTGTCTCTATTTTTCTTTTCTCAAATGTCTCAATCAGTTGAGCCGGGTCCCGGCTCAAGGGCGCATCTGAGGCAAGGATAATATTCGTGAGACCCGGCAGCACGAGAACATTGGAAAATACAGATGTCAAAGCAAGATAAATGCTGGCGTTCCGATAGGTGACAAATTTTGTCCAGAGATTTTCCGAAGACCGGAGCCGAAACGCTAAAATGCCCTCCGGTTTGAGTTTTTGAGAACATTGTCTGAAAAATTCAAGTGTATAAAAACGGTTTGACTGACCTGAGTCCGGCGCGGACGCGCCCACAAATATGAGATCATAGAGCAGCGAGTTTTTCAGAAATTTCCGAGGATCTGTATAATAAACAGAGACGCCTTCGGATTCAAAAGATTTTGCATACTTTTCAGGAAGATGCTTTTTTGCCATTTCCGGAAAAACCCTGTTGATTTCCACATTATCCACTTTTCGGGGACTGTGTTTCAGGATTTCAGTGATGATGCCTTCAACGCCGCCCCCGCATATCAGCACCTGATTCAGTTGCTGATGCTGAATTGCCGCAAGGTGAACAAATTCTTCGGCGGCAGTGCTTTCGCTCTCAAAGATCATGCTGTCATTCTCAAATATGACAAACTGCCCCGCGCGTCCCTCAACAGTGATGCGTCCGTAGGGTGAATCTTTTGCTCCGAGCAGACTGAAATGATTCCAGCGGGTCATGCCGTAGTCAATTTTCGGGGACAGCCAGAAAGCAAACAGCAGCATGAGGAGCGTCAGTATTTCAACGAATTTCTCATTTGCTGTCTCATTTTCATCACGAGACGCCTGCCCCTGCTGTTCCGGCGGCTGAAAAAGGAAAATGAGCGAAACCGTCAGAATACCGCACAGAACGGCAATGGTAAGATTCTGAACCCCGAAATGTAGCAGCAGCGTGGATGACAGACCGCCGACAAGCCCGCCCGCGCTTTCAATCGCGTAAGCCGCCGCGAGATTCTTTTCTTTTTCCACATACAAGGCAGCGGCGCGCTGAAAGATGAGACCTAACAAAAGGCCGATGGGAAGCAGGATAAGCGTGAGGGCTGTCAGTTGCTGTCCGAAGGAGAGATACCCGCCCGGTATGCCCATGAGCAACAGTCTGATTCCCCGAATAAACGCCATCTCTGGCAACAGCAGAATGCCGAACCAGAGAAACAATGAACGAATGCCGAAGAGAGAAGGGTTGCCCTTTTTCCGTCCGATCACTGCGCCCACGGCTGTCCAGAAGAGCCATATCCCCATTGCGAGAATGTAAATCAGTTCCACGCCGTAAAATGCCACGTTCAGTTCCCGCAGAATGACCACCTGTCCGAGAATGGAAATAAAGCCGATGATGAAAAGATAAAAAGGAACGGAATAATCTCTGTTGAAAACTGCTTTGATGACAGGGAATTTTGACATGAAGTCCTCCATTTTCCGGGAATATATCTTCGGAGTGCTGAAATGAGCGAAGCGAATTTTAGCAAGTGCAACTGCATAAAAATGCTAAAATTTCATTTTAGCACTCCGGATTTGCTAAAATTTCACTCCGGATCCGGGGTCCGGAGTGCTGAAATGAGCGAAGCGAATTTTAGCAAGTGCAACTGCATAAAAATGC
>DZCT01000001.1:19798-23016 GCA_022736535.1 Desulfatirhabdium butyrativorans
ATTTTAGCAAGTGCAACTGCATAAAAATGCTAAAATTTCATTTTAGCACTCCGGAGCATGAAAAACATTTCGCTCATTTTATAAAAATAAGCAGAAAATACAAGCAATTTATTTCTTGTGCTTTCATATCGTTCGCATTTTCGTGTTTTCGTGATTCAATTTTTCATAGACCGATGTGTAAGAAAAAAAATTTTCCTGTGTATTTAAATAGTAAAGCTTTTAAAAAAAGGACTGCGAATTTATAACCGGCTGAAATTCCGAAAAAGAGATTTCTGATTGATCCCGTTGACTTTTTCCCCTGTTTTTGAGAGAATAAGAACATGAAGATTGAATGATTAAAAAAATAATAACAGAGATAAGGAGTTAGCATTATGCAAAAAATATCGTTCCGAAAGCAGTCCCGCCTGCTTTTCATTATTTTTATGATA
Source organism: Desulfatirhabdium butyrativorans (assembly GCA_022736535.1). Taxonomy (GTDB): domain Bacteria; phylum Desulfobacterota; class Desulfobacteria; order Desulfobacterales; family JAIFKL01; genus JAIFKL01. Next base: position 20,227 of record DZCT01000001.1, read on the forward strand.
TTATACTCATATTTCCCTGCTTTCGCACAGGAAGAAAAGGGGCGGGCATATTATGATTTCGGCGTCTTTGCTTATGAAGACGGGGATTATGAAGGGGCTGAAAAAAATCTGAAAAAAGCAGTGGAGATGAATCCCAAGCAACCTTTTTACAATCATTATCTCGGAAAAACCTTGATAAAAACAGAGCAGTATCCGGAAGCCCTGAAATATCTGAACGCCGCTCTGGAACTTGCCCCGGACTTATCCGAAGTGAAATATGATCTGGGCTTTTTGAATTACAGGATGTCCGAGTATGCAAAAGCCGCCGCTCTTCTCAAAGATGTTGTTGCCGCAAAACCCTCAGATGTTCTCGCAAATTACTACACCGGTATCAGTCTGTATAAACTGAAAAATTACAAAGACGCGCCGGATTATCTCCTCCGGGCTGCGGAAAAAAGCCCTACACTTCGTGCAAACGCTTATTATCATGTCGGTATCTGTTATCAGAAAATCGGAGAAAATGAGAAATCGCTTGAAAGTTTCACACTGGCAAGACAACATGCCGACTCGGAGGAACTGAAAGAAAATGCCGAAAGATGGATTCAGGCAATCAGAAAGCAAAAATCCGCTCCTTACAGCCTTTATCTGAAAGTCGGACGCCAGTATGACGACAATGTGAGTCTCGGACAGTTGGACGAAGAAGAACATTCGGATGAAGCCGACTGGCTGACGGTGGGCTATTTTTCAGGCAGATATAATTTTGTGCAGAGAAAAACCTGTCAGGTCGGTCTGGGATACAGCCACTACCAGACATGGTATGACGACATGAATCAGTACGACATGACCGGCAGCATTTTCACGCTTTATGCAAAATACCGCATCCGCCCTTTTACCTTCGGTTTTTCTTACCTTCCCTCTTTCTATTGGGTGGATTCAGACAGTTATCTGAAACGTCACCAGTTCATGCCTGAGATAATATGGGAAGTAAACGAGCAGACAGTGACTCGCCTTTCTTACAGTTATTACGATGATGACTATCCCGATGACGAGTCAAGAAGCGGAAAAAGCCACGAGCTGTTTCTCGATATTTTCTATATTCTTCCCGGAAACAGAGCGAGTCTTTACGGCGGACTCGGTTATGAAGACAATGCCGCTGATGCTTCCGAATATGCTTATGCTCAGATCAAGTCGAAATTGGGATTTTCTCTTAAAATGCCGTGGAAATTGAATCTTGATATGACAGGAAAATACTATCATAAAGAATACGACAGCGGCGGCGAAAAAGATGCGGACAAATACAGCGGCGCAATATCGCTCTCGCGTCCTGTTTTTTATGAGTGGTTGGAACTGACGGCAGAGTTTGACTGCACGAAAAACGATTCCGACATCAATGACTACAAACGAAAAACAGCAACGATGTCGGTGACAGCGAGGTATTGACGGGGTTCGGGGTGAGGGGTGAGAGGTTGGAACATGCCGGCGGCGTGTCCCTGCGGAAATTCAGGAATAGGCCGGGCATTCATGCCCATCTTACAGAGAAACAGCAACTTTCAGGAGGCAATATGTCAGAAAGAAAAAATGTTTACAGGTCAGGTTTGATATTGGCGGTTTTACTTATCGGGATGGGAGGGGGAATGTGTGAAATTCATGCCGCATCTCTCCTTCCCGATGTCTCGGCAATCAAAGATGAATTCAGCCCCGGTTTGGGACAGGCTGTGGGAAAAGTCGCTCTTGTTCAGGGAGATGTTGTGATTGTCCACCGGAACATGGAGGAAAATTATCGTGCAAAAGACGGTCTGCCGCTGTTTGAGGAAGACACTGTTCTGACCGGCGAGAAATCCCGCATCCGATTGGAGATGAATGACAGCAGCGTATTGACGCTTTCCTCCGGTACAAAATTAGTCATCAGCCGCAGCATTTACAATCCGGAAGAGGGAAACCGCTCTTCTTTTCTGAATTTTGTGACGGGAAAAGCCCGTTTTCTGGTCAAAAAAATGCTCAATTTCAAATGGTCGGAATTTAAGGTGAAAACAAAAACCGCAATTGTCGGTGTGAGAGGTTCTGATTTTATTATTGCGGCGACAGAAACGCGCACCGAAGTCACCGCTCTGGAAAATACCGAATTGGAAGTCATCAGCCTGATCGGACCCGATGAAGAACCGGCAAAAGCTGCGGAATTTGAGAAAATCATTGTTGATGCAGGCATGTTGCCGTCCCAGGCGGAACAGCTTTTTACAGAAGAAATTGAACGAATGCGGCAGGAATTTATCATGAAGCCGCAGGGAATCGAGCCGGAAAGAAAAGAAGACCTGCCTGAAGTCATCCCGGAAATGCCGATACTCAAAGAACCGGAAAAAGAACTCAAAGGTGCGGGAGACGCTCCCGAACCGGAAAGAGAGATCATGCCGGACATAAAGAAACCTGAGATGCCCCTGCCCGAACCGGCTGTTCTGGTATCTCAGGATCAGATTGTCAGACCCGATGATATGAACATACTGCGTCTTCCGGAAAAAAGCGAACTGCCCGGATTGCCGGAAATGGTTGAAAAAAGAGATGCGGTCGGTCGTGAAGAAGGTGTTTGGGAGCAGGCAAGAGATGTTTCCGAACATCGGCAGGAGGCAATTGTCGAAGATAAAAAACCGGACGCGCTGAAACCTACGGAAGAAACAGAATTGCCGCCGTTTCCCGGCGGCCCCGGTCAGAAATAGTTTTGTCTCTCGCAAAGGCGCAAAGGGCGCAAAAGATTCCTCACTGCGTTCGGAATGACAGAACGGAGATTTCGGAATGACAGAACGGAGATTTCGGAATGAC
>DZCT01000001.1:23116-29786 GCA_022736535.1 Desulfatirhabdium butyrativorans
TTCGGAATGACAGAACGGAGATTTCGGAATGACAGAACGGAGATTTCGGAATGACGCTTTTCACTGTCATTTCGAGCGGAGCGAGAAATCTTAAAATTCCTTTACTGTCTATTGTAATTTCACATCCTCCCGCTGAGGGAAAAATATTTTTAGGAAGAAAATGTCAGTCAATAAAAAAATTTTGATTTTTACGCTTTGGTTTCTGCTGATTATACCGGCTTTTTTGCCGCTTACAGGCTCTGTTTGCAACGCTGAAAATTATACATGGACAGGTAAATACGGCAGCGACTGGTCTGATCCGACAAACTGGCGTCCGGCAGGCGTACCGGGCAGTGCAGACAAGGCAATCATTCCGGGCAATGCCGCAAATCAGCCGAAAATCACAGGCTATGTTTCCATCGGCGAATTAGACATTGAAAGCAATGCTTCTCTTATGATTGATACGCCGACCGGCGGACTTCAGGTATTCGGAAACGCGCTCATTGCGGGCAGTCTGAGCTTTTCCAAAGGCTCATTCCGCTCATCAGGCTGCACCGTCGCCGCGGGAGGAACTGTAAGCATATCCGGCGACGCCATCTTTGAACTGGGAATGGATAAAATATGCAGCGTCAGCAACGGCGGCAGATTGAATTTATCCGGCGGATTTGTCAGTTTTGACTATAATGCGATTCTGGAAAATAACGGCGTCATCGTCTGTACCGGCTGCGAAATCAGACCGCTGGCTGCAAATTCATGTATTCTCAATAATAACGGAGAATTGAATATCAAAACCGGCAGCACCAAAAAATTCACAGACTGCGTTCTGACAAACAACGGCACGATGAACCTGTCTGACAGCGTGACGGTTTCTTCTTCCACTGATATAACCAACAACAGCATTCTGAACTGGACAGCAGGGGGATTTGCGGTTCAGTCGCTTTTGCCGCCCTCGCCGCCGCCTTCTCCTTTTATTTTTAAGAATAACAAAGAGATCATTATTAACGGCACAGATTCCAAATCCGTCGCTTATTGTGTATTTATCAACGAGGCGACCGGAATGATTGATTTTGCTTCTGACAGCATACTGTCTGTCAGCGGCGACAATAAAAGCCGCTTTGACAACAAGGGCGTTATAACAGGAGGCGGGATGCTGGAATTTTCCTTCCCGTCTCCCGACATTCCGATGCCGCCCCTGAAAAATTCCGGCACCCTCAGACCCGGCGGAGACGGACATACCGACAAATTCACAATTAAGGGAAAATACGAACAGACTGAAGGAGGAGTGCTTGAAATTGAAATCAAAAATCAAAACGAATATGACGTCCTGATTCTTAACGGTGATATTGTGTTTAACGGCGTTCTGGAGGTAAAACTATCTGAGGGGGAGAGTATCGGCGGGACAGATATTTATCATGTGGTGACTTACAGCGGCGCACACAGCGGCAGTTTTTCTTCTGTAAACCTGCCGAAACTTGTCGGACATAAATTCGGTATTGTTGAATATCTCTCCGGTCCTTCCGGTGCGGCGGAGCTGCCGGTTGTGAAGAAATGAGCTTTTGCTGTTTCTCGCAAAGAACGCGGAGAGCGCAAAGAAAAGCTTTTTTTATAAAAAAATCAGCTTTTGCGTCTCGGCGCCCCCGGCTGAAATCAGAAGCGCCTTTGCGGGAAACCTTTTAACCGGAATCTCTCGCAGAGACTGTAGAGCGCCCAGGCTGAAAACAGATTCAAATCGCTTCAGCCGAATTGAAAATTCGGTTTACAATGCTTTTCTCTGCTGCCCCGGCTGAAATCAGAAGCGCCTTTGCGGGAAACCTTTTAACCGGAATCTCTCGCAGAGACTGTAGAGCGCCCAGGCTGAAAACAGATTCAAATCGCTTCAGCCGAATTGAAAATTCGGTTTACAATGCTTTTCTCTGCTGCCCCGGCTGAAATCAGAAGCGCCTTTGCGGGAAACCTTTTAACTGTCATAACCGGAGTGCGAAAATGCAATTTCTGCACTCCGAAAAAACACAAAACTGATGAGGAGGCAATTATGTCAGCTTACAGAAAAACTTTGATGTTTGTCTTATGGTGTCTGCTGATGACACCGGTTTTTATCCCGCTTGCACACGATATATGCAGCGGAGCGGAATACACCTGGACCGGAAACAGCAGCGACAGTTGGTCTGAGTTGAATAACTGGGACCCGGCGACAGCGCTGCCGAGCAGTGCGGATAAAGTAATCATTGGGAGCGGTTCGCCGAATTATCCGAAAATAACGGATTACAGCTATGTCGGCGAATTGCTCATTGAGCAAAACGCTTCTCTTGCTGTCAGCAGTTCTACAGGCTTCCTTCAAGTTGACGGAAATGCCGAAATTAACGGCGACCTTAGCCTGTCCGAAGGCTCATTCCATTCGGCGAACTGCACAGTGGGCTATGATGGAAGTGTGAGTTTGACAGGTGTTTATGCTTCATTTCAGGTAGGCATGGACGGAACCTGCACCGTCAACGGAAGCTTGAATTTAGATGCCGGCATCTTCTACTTTGACCATGGCGCCTCAATGCTGAACAACGGCACTGTCAATTGGAGCGGCGGCGAAATCAAGCCCTTATCTGTGGATACCTGCATTCTCAACAACAGCGGAGACATCAACATCACCGCCGGCGGAACCAAAAAACTGACGAACTGTATTCTCACAAACAACAACACGATCAACTTGGCAGACAGCGTGGAAGTATCTTCTTCTACCCAAATCATCAACAACAATATCCTGAACTGGACCGGCGGCGGCTTTTCAACTCAGCCTCTCCCCTCCCCCGCGCCTTTTACTTTCATCAACAACTCAGCAATGCCCGTAAACGGACCCGCTCCCGCGCATCTGTCCTACTGCGTGTTTACCAACGATCTGGGCGGAACGCTTGATATTAAAAACGCTGCCCTGTCTGTCATCGGCAATGAAAACAGCAGGTTCGAGAACAAAGGACATCTCATCGGAAACGGTACGCTGGATTTTATAGCGCCGACTTCTCCCGATCTTGCCATGCCGCCGCTGAGAAATTCCGGTATTGTCAAGCCCGGCGGATTTGAAGCCATCGGCAGACTGACAGTTAAGGGAAAGTATGAGCAGGTTGCAGACGGCGCAATAATGGTCGGAACGCTTGACATTGAGATAAAGAGTCAAACTGGATATGACCAGTTTGTTATCGAGGGCGATGTCACCTTCGGCGGCGTTTTGAATGTAAGCGTACTTGGCGGTTCGCATCTCACCGGTGCCGATATTTACCATGTCGTGACTTACACCGGCACAAGCGGCGGCAGTCAATTTGCCAACGCTTATCTGCCGACGGTTCTCGGATATGAATTGGGGCAGCCGGAGTATATTTTCACGCCTTTAGGTACGCCCTCGGGTGCTGTGAAAATTCCCATTGTGAAAAAAGGTCCCGCAGTCGTCAGCACAATGCCCGCCCCGGACAATAAAGATGTTCCGGTAAATGCCAATATTTCCATCACATTCAACGAAGATGTCACGGTAACAGATACATGGTTTTTAATCTCCTGTCCAATCAGCGGATTAACTCATACAGCAGCCGTCAGAGGCGGTCCTCAAACTTGGATACTCGATCCGGACGATAATTTCGCAAGCAGTGAAACCTGCTCGGTAAGCCTGTTTTCTTCTTACATCGTAAACGGCGCAAGTCAGTTTATGACAATAGACTACGACTGGGCTTTCGAGACAGCAGTGAATACTGCGCCGACGATCATTCCCGACGCTATTAAAGAGATTGTCGTTGATGAAGATGCCGATGCCACAGTTCTGAATTTGAAGAACTACTTCACAGACTCTGAAAGCGGACCCGCGGGGCTGAGTTATACGCTTGATGAAACCGGCGATAACACGCTGATCTCCGCAAGCATTAACGGAATGAGTTTGAAGATCGAATATCTCAAAGACGCTTACGACAGCACAAAGATAAAGATCATTGCCGCAGACCCTGAGGAGCTTTCTGTTGATGTAATCGTTGATGTCACTGTCAGACCTGTGAACGACAAACCCGGATTTACGGCAAAGCCTCTCGTTCCGGTGGATGAAGATGCGGGAAAGCAGGTCATAGACAATTGGCTTGCTTTTACCCCGGGACCTGAAAATGAGAAAGGACAGAAGCCGACTTACACCGTTGGAGATATTGAAAAGCCTGAGTTATTTTCTTCTCCTCCTGCAATAGACAGCAGCGGAACTTTGACTTACACACCAGCGCCTGATGCTTTCGGAAGTTCTGAATTTACTGTAACTGTTAAAGACGACGGCGGAACGGACAACGGCGGAGTTGATACGTCTGATTCGCGGACGTTTAAGATAGATGTCAAGCCGGTGAATGACGCTCCGGCGATCAACGACCAGAAAACATTGTCTGTTTCTGAGGGCGAGCTGTTTACGCTTGAGTTGCAGCATTTGGATGTGAGCGATCCGGACACGCCCATAAGTGATCTCAAGTTGGCAGTCTCAGAAGGAGAAAACTACCGTTTTAACGGCAATACGATTTTGCCGGATGCTGATTTTATCGGCGAACTTAAAGTTCCGGTAAAGGTCAATGACGGCGGACTCGACAGTGAGATATTTGAACTGACAATAGAAGTAACAGATGTCAGTCACGCGCCGGTTGCGGGTTCAGGTTATGCCCTGAGCTTTGACGGCAAAGGGGGCGGCGTGTCTGTCCCACATTCTGCCGAATTGCAGCTTTCCGGCGACTTTACCTTTGAGGCATATATCAACATCAAGCCGACAGATATGAGGCCGATTTCTGCTCCCACTGTCAACAGCGTCATTCTCTCCAAAGGCGGGATGTATGCCTTCGGTATCATTGAATCGGATCCGGATGCGGACGAAAAGCCGGAGCCGAGAGTGTTTGCGGCTATTTACAGTGCCGGGGTTCTGAAACTCGGCGCCATCGGAAAAACGCCGCTTTCATACAATGAGTGGCACTATGTGGCGGCAACGTATAACGGCAAGGAAATCAGCATCTATGTTGACGGCAATTTGATTGAGAAAGCCGCAGATATTGCTGTCCCTACAGACAACAGCGACTCAAGCCTTGCATATCCGCTGCTCATCGGCAGCGGTCCCGCGGGCGGCAGGGTTTTTAACGGCAGCCTTGACGAGATTCGCTTGTGGAATACAGTGCGGACTCAGGATGAGATTCAAAGCAACCGTTTCAGACCGCTTAGTAGATATGAAATCGGTTTGGCTGCCTACTGGCAGTTAGATGAAGGTCAGGGGACGCTTATCCATGACAGAAGCCCTTTTCAGCACAACGGAAAAGCAGACGTCAGTACGAGTTCTCTGACTTGGACAGAATCTGAGGCTTGGCGCCGGCGAATCGTGGAAGAAGACGGCGAGCTAAGGATTTGGGCAGGCTATGATCGGGATAAAGATGATATTTTGACCATTATCGTAACGGATTCTCCTTCTAACGGCGCATTATCCATTGATGATTCGCCCCGTCTTATCGCTTATAAACCGAATGAGAATTGGAACGGAACAGACCAATTTACTTATGAAATCAGTGACGGTGAATTATCCGATGTATATACAATAGAGGTAGCAGTAAGACCTGTCAATGATCCGCCGTATTTTGCAGGCAAACCTGTCACGGCGGCTCGTGAGAATGAGACATACAGTTATGAAGTCAAAACCGGCGATCCTGACTCAGACGATGTGCTGACCGTCACGGCTTCAGTCTTACCGGAATGGCTCACGCTGTCTGAGGAAAACGGTTTGACAAGACTTAGCGGCACTCCGGGTGATGCGGATTCAGGCAAATTTTATGATATTGAATTGCTCGTTACAGATAAAGCGGACGCAACAAGCGATTCTCAAAGCTTTGAAGTTGTAGTAGAAGCCGTCAATGATGCGCCGGTTTTGGATAACTCATCAGAAATGAATCTGATTTCTGTTGATGAAGATATAGATAAAGAGGAAAATGACGGCACGCCGGTTTCTGAAATCATTGCCGAGCGAATCAGCGATGCTGATCCTGAATCAGTTCAAGGCGTTGCCGTGACGGCTGCGGACAATGAAAACGGCACATGGCAGTATGCCGAGGATGAGTTCAGCGATTTTGCTGATTTTCCCTCAGATGTTGCTGAAGACAAAGCTGTTTTGCTGAATGACTCAGCCCGAATCCGATTTGTGCCTGACGCAGATTTTAACGGAACAGCAGAGATCAGTTTCCGTGCATGGGATCAGACTTTCGGAGAAAACGGCGATACGGGCGTGGATACCGGCGAGAACGGCAGCGAAACCGCATTCGGCGCTGAAATCGGAACGGCTGAGATTGAAGTCATTGCAGTCAACGACGCCCCGGTTGCACAAGACGACGATTACAGCATGAATGAGGATGAGACTTTAACGATTAAGCCTGAAGATTTATTGGCAAATGACAGCGATATTGACGGTGATTTGCTGAGTGTAAAAAAGCAAAGCAATCCGAGTCACGGCAAAATCACGCTGAATGAAGACGGTTCATTTGTCTATCAACCTGCGAAGAACTACGTCGGAGAAGACAGTTTTACTTACAAAGCATCAGACGGTGAGGCTTATTCAGATGAGGCAACAGTAAAGATCACGGTTGAGGAAGTGAGCGAACCGGATACTACGCCGCCGGAAGTCATTTTCGTGACGCCGGAACACGGCGAAACCGGCGTTGTTCCG
>DZCT01000001.1:29886-42367 GCA_022736535.1 Desulfatirhabdium butyrativorans
CTTCACGCCGGAAAATGCGCTGATTCAGGGCATGACCTACACCGCTGTAATCGGCTCACAACTCACTGATCTTACCGGAAATGCGATGGCAGCGGATTACTCGTGGCAGTTCACGACCGCAGCCGAAATACCGGGAGACACCGAGCCGCCGGAAGTCATTTCCGTGACGCCGGAAGACGGCGAAATCGAAGTTTCTCCGGATGCGGAAATCTCTGCTGTATTTTCGGAATCCGTTCACGAGTCAAGTCTTGTCTTTTCCGTGACTGACAGTTCCGGGAACAGCATAGCAGGCGCAGTGAGCTATGATGATGAGTCAATGACGGCAATCTTCACGCCGGAAATTGCGCTGAATTACGGCATGATTTACACCGCTGTAATTGGCTCACAACTCACTGATCTTGGAGGAAATACCATGTCGGCAGATCACTCGTGGCAGTTCACGACCGCAGCCGAAACGCCGGGAGACACCGAGCCGCCGGAAGTCATTTCCGTGACGCCGGAAGACGGCGAAATCGAGGTTTCACCGGATGCGGAAATCTCTGCTGTGTTTTCCGAATCTGTTGATGAGTCAAGTCTTGTCTTTTTTATCTCGGACAGTTCGGGAAACAGAGTTTCAGGCGCGGTGAGTTATGACGATGAGAAAAAGACTGCAATCTTCACGCCGGAAACGGCTCTGAGCTACGGCATGACTTACACCGCCGCAATCGGCGCACAACTTTCTGATCTTGCGGGAAATACGATGTCAGCGGATCACTCGTGGCAGTTCACGACCGCAGCCGAAGCGCCGGGAGACACCGAGCCGCCGGAAGTCATTTCCGTGACGCCTGAACACGGCGAAACCGGCGTTTCTTCGGATGCGGAAATCTCCGCTGTGTTTTCCGAATCTGTTGATGAGTCAAGCCTTGTCTTTTTTATCTCGGACAGTTCGGGAGACAAAGTTTCAGGCGCTGTGAGTTATTACGATGAGAAAAAGACTGCAATCTTCACGCCGGAAAATGCGCTGAATTACGGCATGACTCACACAGCCGCAATCGCCACACAACTTTCTGATCTTGCGGGAAATACGATGTCAGCGGATTACTCATGGACATTCACGACCGCAGCCGAAGCGCCGGGAGACACCGAGCCGCCGGAAGTCGTTTCCGTGACGCCGGAAGACGGCGAAATCGAGGTTTCACCGGATGCGGAAATCTCTGCTGTGTTTTCCGAATCTGTTGATGAGTCAAGTCTTGTCTTTTTTATCTCGGACAGTTCGGGAAACAGAGTTTCAGGCGCGGTGAGTTATGACGATGAGAAAAAGACTGCAATCTTCACGCCGGAAACGGCTCTGAGCTACGGCATGACTTACACCGCCGCAATCGGCGCACAACTTTCTGATCTTGCGGGAAATACGATGTCAGCGGATCACTCGTGGCAGTTCACGACCGCAGCCGAAGCGCCGGGAGACACCGAGCCGCCGGAAGTCATTTCCGTGACGCCTGAACACGGCGAAACCGGCGTTTCTTCGGATGCGGAAATCTCCGCTGTGTTTTCCGAATCTGTTGATGAGTCAAGCCTTGTCTTTTTTATCTCGGACAGTTCGGGAGACAAAGTTTCAGGCGCTGTGAGTTATTACGATGAGAAAAAGACTGCAATCTTCACGCCGGAAAATGCGCTGAATTACGGCATGACTCACACAGCCGCAATCGCCACACAACTTTCTGATCTTGCGGGAAATACGATGTCAGCGGATTACTCATGGACATTCACGACCGAATCCGAGCCGGACGAGCCGGCGGACACCGAGCCGCCCTTTGTCCGAACAACGATTCCGGCAGACAATGATGACGGGGTTGCGCTGAATGCCGCGATTTCTGCCACATTCTCCGAAGTCATGAACGCTTCAAGCATTCATCAGAATACATTCTTTGTAACTGATGAAAACGGCAGCGTTCCCGGAACAATCAAGTACAGCGGTATGACAGCAACTTTCATGCCTCAAACGCTGCTGACTCCCGGCACGACTTATATCGTTACGATTTCGGCGCAAGTCACTGATCTTGCGGGAAATACTTTGGAGACGGATGACTCATGGTCATTCACCGCTGCCGGAACCGATTTCAACAATCCGTCTGATACGCCGTCTGCGGTTTACCCTGAAGACAACGCGCTGGTTTCCGCAGGAACGGTAAGGCTTCAGGCTAGCGAATTTTCAGACCCCGAAGGAGATATTCACGTTGAAAGTCGCTGGCGGATCAAAAGAGCGGACTGCGATGACTGCGATGAACCGCAGGAATATTCGGCGACTTCCGGCGATCTCACCGCCTATTCGCTCTACGGGCTTTATCCGGGTGTGCGATACACATGGAAAGTCGGATATACAGACGCGGGAAACGGAAATATCTCATGGTCTGAAGCCTATTTTTTCACGACAGGCGTTTCCGAAATGACGACAGGTATGCGAATCGAACCCGGCGTAACTATCAGTGACTACAGAATGATGTCGTTTTTTGTATATCCGAACAATCCTTCATGCGGCGGGCTGTTCGAGAACGAAGCGGGCGGAAAATACGACCGGAAGAATTTCAGAATCGGGACTTATTCGCCGGAAACCGGCGAGTACATTGAATGCGGAGTAAATTTGGTAATCCAGCCCGGAAGGTCTTACTGGTTTCTTGCCAGAAACGGGCTGAATATCACGACTACCGGCGTTCCGGTGAGCATTTACCACGATATTGACGTGGCGCTGCGCTACAATCCCGCAGGCGGAAACGGCTGGAACATGATTGCCGCTCCGAACAACGCCGATTACTTCTGGGAGGATGTGCAGGTCATTGCCTACAACAATGCCGGAAATATCATATTCGGACCCACGGCTGTTGCCGATTTGCCCGATGGCAATCCCTACATTGACACGCGTCTGTGGCGATGGGAAAACGGCATTTATGCGTCTGATACATTTTTAATAGAAAAAACAAAAGGTTATTGGGTGAAAGCAATAGCAGGGAATGTCTCGCTGAGATTTCCGATGCGCGCGCAGACAGCAGCCATCGCAGGAAATCGGAGATCAGACCATCTTTACAAAATGGGGGAACATTGGGTGAAGTCTCTGATTTCAAAATTAAATTTCACGAGACAGGCAATCGCCGATGACGGGGATTCACCGCCCATGCCCATGAGCAGTTTGAATACCGGCGTTTCCGAGAAATCCGACGGGGGCGGCGGAGGCTGCTTTATTTCCACGGTAAGCGGGAATTAATCTCTGTTTGAATTTCGTAGGGGCGCGCCGGCTGCCGCGCCCCTACTGTTCCTCTCACCTGACCGCCTCAAAAAATTCGACAAAAAAATAACATCCTGTTTGACATTATCTCTCCGTAATTGTATTAAAATGTTTAGAGCAGGTTCGGCAATAAAAAAGGTTTCTCGCAAAGGCGCAGAGAGCGCAAAGAAAAAAATAATAACTTCAGGATTTACGCAGTTTCGGTTCTCGTTCCCACGCTCCGCGTAGAACGGGTTTTCAACCCGTTTTGCACTTTAAGCGGGTTAAAAACTGCCGGGGACGGACGCGGAGCGTCTGCTCTGCATTCCCACGCGGAGCGTGGGAACGAGTTCAACTGCGTAAATTGTAAACTTCTTTAAATCGTTGCGACCTTTGCGGTCTTTGCGAGAGAAAATCAAAAAAAGGAGACGCAATGAAAGACCTGACAATCGGAAAAAAAATGTTTTTGATCGGCATGGTTATCGTGATCGGGCTGGCTTTTCTGGCTGCCAACTCTTACCGCACCAACGCGGCAATTCAGAAAGCTTCCGCTCAGACCGACCTGCGAAATGCCCAGAAAGCCCTGCTTAACGAGACAATCCGGGCGCATTTCAGTCTGCTTTCGGCGTCAATGACATCCATCATTGACAGAGGCGAAGGGCGCATCACCGAAGAAAGAATGAAAGCCGTGAATGCCGGCGCGGAGTTCTTCCAAAACCATATAGAAGATATTCAGAAAATTGCAGATACTGATGAAGAAAAAAGATTGGCAAAAGAAATTGCCGAGTCATTTCCCGTCATGCTGAAAAAAATTCAGACAGACCTCGTAAGCCTGATTGAAAACGGCACAGCACGTCTGAAAAAAATAGAAGCGGATTTTATTCGGGGCGATGATGAATTGGATGAATACGGGGCATTGATAAGCCGTGAACTGGAGAATCTTCTTGCTTTGACAGAAAAGTCACTGGACGGGACAGCATCTTCGCCTGTCCTTCATCAGCAGACCGCGCTGATCAACCGCCTGATCCATCACCATGACGCGCTGATGCTCACTGCCATGGATATTATGGTTGACAAAGATGAAGATAAAATAGAAAAAGAGCGAAAGAAGGAAATCGAGAAACATCTGTCTGTTATAAAAGCGGATATAGAAAATTTGGCAACATCGGCAGATTCCGAAGAAAAGAAGAAATCTGTTCAGAGTATCCGGGACATGTTTCCGAAATTGGCGGAAAAAATTCAGGAAGAGCTTGTCGGACAGATAGAGATGCGTACCGCAGAGGCAAAAAAGATCAATGCAGATTTTACACAATTATTTGTTATGATTAATCAATACGGCAGCAAGATCGAAAAAGACCTGATAAAAATGATTTCTCTTATAGAACAGGAGGAACTCGAAGCAAAAGAATGGATGTCAAAACTGATTTCTGATTCAACGACAATGGGACTGACGGTTTTTTTGGTCACGCTGGCGATTGTGATTCCTGTATTCTTCCTGATTACCCGCAGCATCACCGGTCCCATAAATGAGATGATCCGGCAGACCGATCACCTGATTCAGAAAATTCAGAACGGCGAACTCGGGACACGGGGAAATGCAGATGCTTTTACCGGAATATGGCGCAATCTGATTGCCGGAATCAACCGGCTGATTGATTCTTTTGTCTCTCCGATCACGATGACTGCTGCCTGTATTGCCCGTATTTCCAAAGGAGACATTCCTGAAAAAATCACGGGCGAATATAAAGGCGATTTCAACCAGATCAAAGACAACCTGAATACGCTGATTGATGCGACAAATGAAATTACAAAGCTTGCCGAGACAATGGCTGAGGGAAACCTGACAACAGATGTCAGAGAGCGTTCCGAAGGTGACAAACTCATGCGGGCGCTGAACACCATGATAAAAAGACTCAATGAAACCGTTATCAATGTAAAGGCGGTTTCGGAAAACGTGGCTGCCGGAAGCGAGCAGTTGAATGCCGCTTTTGAAATCATGTCTCAGGGGACAAACGAGCAGGCAGCTTCCGCGGAACAGGTTTCATCCTCTATGGAACAGATGGCTTCCAATATCCGGCAGAATGCGGACAATGCCGTGCAGACAGAGCGCATCGCCCTGAAAGCCGCGGAAGATGCGAAAGAAGGCGGAAAAGCCGTTACGGAAACGGTTGCCGCCATGAAAGATATTGCCGAGCGGATTACCATCATTGAGGAAATCGCCCGTCAGACCGATCTGCTGGCGCTGAACGCCGCCATTGAAGCCGCCCGCGCCGGTGAACACGGCAAAGGCTTTGCCGTTGTGGCTTCGGAAGTCCGCAAGCTCGCGGAGCGCAGCCGGAAAGCCGCGGCTGAAATCGGGAAACTTTCCGGCTCCAGCGTGAAAATTGCCGAAAACGCCGGCAAAATGCTGACGGAGATTGTGCCGAACATTCGCAAAACCGCAGAATTGGTTCAGGAAATCAGCGCGGCGAGCAATGAGCAAAATTCAGGCTCGGAGCAGATCAACAAAGCGGTTCAGCAGTTGGATCAGGTGATTCAGCGGAACGCCGCCTCAGCTCAGGAAATGACTTCAACTTCCGGCGTGCTGGCTGAACAGGCGGAATATCTTCAGAAAACAATCTCTTTTTTCAGCATTAACAGCAATATTCAGAACAGGCTGTCTCCGAACATGAGAAAAACCGCTTCGGGGCGGATCGGGACGGCATTCGGAGGGCATGAAAAAAAACAGGCTTTTGAAAACAAAAAGTTGCCTGAGCGCTTTTCCCATCGCATAACAGAGGCAAAAGAAAATGATGAACAGGATTCAGAATTTGAAAAATATTGACAAAAAGAAATAAACTGTTTAAGTTTTATCTGAATTTGGGTAGCAGGCAGCAGGCATGGCGGGCATGAAATGCCCGCCATGCAATCGTCCGGTAGGGCGGGGTTACGTCCCCGCCAATGTTTGTTTTTCATCCGGCGGGGGACGGTCTATTCTTAGACTGGGCCGCCCTACCATTGTCATTTCGACCCCGCGTAGAGACGCACGGCCGTGCGTCTCTACGGAGGGGCAAGATTTCTCGCTGCGCTCGAAATGACATACAGTGGAACGGCCGAAATGACATACCGTCCGGAGTGCTAAAATGAAATTTTAGCAACGTGCAATGCAATGTGCTAAAATTCGCTGCGCTCATTTCAGCACTCCGGATTGTTCAAGGTTCGAGGTCAGAGGCGACGCCCCGAACCCCTCACTTCAAAAAACAAATTGACTCAGGAGGAAAAAAAATGTTCAAAGACATGAAAATCGGTTTTCGTTTGGGATTGGGATTCGCATCGGTTATTATCCTGATGCTCGGATGCGGTTTGTTTGCGATTGACAAATTATCTCAGACAAATGGAGTCATTCAGGTCATCGTAAGCGACAGGTGTCCCAAAACAGTTATTGCAAACAAAGTGGTTGACAATATCAATATCGTAGCCCGCTCTCTGCGGAATGCGCTGCTTTTGGAGTCCGACAGCGAAAGCAGACAGGAACTGAGAAAAGGAGACGAAGCAAGATCACTGATTGATAACAGTTTGGATGAATTAAAAAAAAGAATAAACACCGGACAGGGAGAAGTTTTATTTGCGGCGATGAGCAAAGCGCGTTCCGCATATCTTGAAGTTCTTACCGATATTAGTCGGAAAATTGAGGAGGGCAAAAAGGAAGTTGCCAAAGAAGAACTTTTCGGACGTCTCCGTCCCATACAAAAGGATTATTTTGACGCGGTAAACAGCTTAATCCAATACCAAGAAAAATTAGTGAATGACATGGGCGTGACAGCGCAAAACATCTATAACGAATCCCGCAGCCGAATCCTTGTTTTTCTGGCAGTATCTGTATTGCTGGCTGCCGTCCTGACATGGCTCGTCACCTGCAGCATTGTCATCCCCATCAGGCGGGTGGTCTTTCTGAATGAGCAGTTGGCTAAAGGCGATTTGAATGTAAGCATCGCATCTGAGAGAAATGACGAAACCGGACAGATATTTTCGGCAATGTCCGCGATGGTGGAGAGATTAAAAGATGTTCTTGCAGAAATCGGAAAACTCACAGACGCGGCTATCGCGGGCAGGCTTTCCACACGGGCTGATGCGGCAAAACATCACGGCGATTTCCGCAAGATCGTTGAAGGCGTCAACAATACCTTGGATGCTGTCCTCAGCCCCATAGATACGGCTGCGGCTTATGTTGAAAAAATTTCCAAAGGCGATATTCCTGAAAAAATTACGGCTGAATACAAAGGCGACTTTAATAAAATTAAGAACAACCTGAACCAGTGCATTGATGCCATCAGCGGATTGGTTGCCGAAGTCGGGATGCTCACACGGGCAGCCGTCAAGGGCAGACTTGAAACACGGGGCAATGCGGAAAAATTCGGCGGCGATTACGCCAAGATTGTCAAAGGCGTGAACGACACCTTGGATGCGGTGATCGGTCCTTTGAACGTATCCGCAGCCTATATTGACCGGATTTCCAACGGCGACATTCCTGAAAAAATTGTCACCGAATACAAAGGCGATTTCAATAAAATCAAGGATAATCTGAATCAGTGCATTGAAAACATCAGCGGATTGGTCGCGGAATCCGGAATGCTCACGAAGGCGGCAGTGGAAGGGCGTCTCGGCGCACGGGGCAATGCGGAAAAATTCAAAGGCGATTATGCCAAAATCGTCAAAGGCATCAATGACACCTTAGACGCCGTGATCGGTCCCCTGAACGCGACGGCAAAATACATTGAACGGATTTCCGACGGCGACATTCCCGAAAAGATTGTCACCGAATACAAAGGCGATTTCAATCTGCTCAGAAACAATCTGAATATTCTGGTCGGGGCAATGAATGAAATTACACTTCTTGCCGAAGAAATGTCTCGCGGAAATCTGACCGTGGAAGCCAGAGAACGCTCGGAACAGGACAAACTCATGCGGGCATTGAACACCATGATACGCAGACTGAATGATGTGGTCGTGAAAGTAAAATCCGTGTCAAACAATGTGGCTTCAGGCAGTCAGGAAATGAGTTCTACGGCAGAAGAAATGTCTCAGGGCGCGTCGGAGCAGGCTTCCGCGGCTGAGGAAGTTTCAGCATCTATGGAAGAGATGACTTCCAATATCGCACAGAATGCAGATAATGCGACGACAGCCGAAAAAATTGCGCTGCAAGCTGCCGAGGATACCAAAGAAGGTGCAAAAGCGGTGATTCAGACTGTTACGGCAATGAAGAGAATCGCGGAAAAGATTTCGGTGATCGAAGAAATTGCCCGGCAGACCAATCTGCTGGCGCTGAATGCGGCGATTGAGGCTGCCCGCGCCGGGGAAAACGGAAGAGGCTTTGCGGTGGTGGCTGCGGAAGTCCGCAAGCTGGCGGAGCATAGCCGAACCGCAGCAAAAGAAATTACCGAACTGTCAAAATCCAGTGTGAATATTGCCGAAAAAGCGGGAGATATGTTCAACAGCATCGCGCCGAACATACAGAAAACAGCGGAATTGGTTCAGGAAATCAGCGCGGCGAACAATGAGCAGAACACAAGCGCAGCCCAGATCAACAAAGCGGTTCAGCAGTTGGATCAGGTGATTCAGCAGAATGCTTCTGCCTCTGAAGAAATGGCTTCCACCTCCGGCGAACTGTCGGGTCTGGCAGACCGGCTTCAGGATATTGTTGCGTTTTTCAAAGTCGGCGATGCCTTAGAGGAAAGACATCATGAGCGGCAAAGAAGTCCGAATGTACGGGTTTCAAAATCCGAAGCAAGAGAAAGAAGCGCTGAACGCATCGTGGCTGTCAGGGAGAATCTCGAAGTGGCCAGAAGCAGCGCCGCGTCTGAAAAAGCTGCATCTTATCTGATTGAGATGGGAAAAGCAGAGCAGGCAGATGAAGATTTCGAGAGATATTAGCGCCCGGGGTAGGGCGGGGTTCCATCCCATGTCATTAAGTTAAGGGCGGACACTCGAAAATCCCCCCTTGAGGGGGGCAGGGGGGTGTATGCGGGGTTAGGGGTTAGGGGTTCGAGGTCAGAGGCAGAACCCCGAACCTCTTACCCCGCACCTCTTACCCCGCACCCCGAACCCCCTCAAGGGGGGATGTCGGCTTGACTTAATGGCATTGGAGGTTGCATCCCCGCCCTACCGAACTTTTCTTTTTTTAAACTTGGTTTTTGTAACATCCGGGTGTATAATAATTCTTTTTTAAAGATTAGGAGTCACGCAGTTGAATTTTTTCGCCTTGCGGTCCCGTGTCTCGTTCCCACGCTCCGCGTGGGAATGCAGCCCGGACGCTCCGCGTCCGGCCCGGCTTAGAATAGACAGCAACAAACTGAGTTTCTTTAAGAAACTCAGTTTGTTTGGACGGACATTCCCACGCGGAGCGTCAATGCCGTTAAGTTAATCCTTCCGGAGTGCTGAAATGAGCGGAGCGAATTTTAGCACAATGCTAAAATTTCATTTTAGCACTCCGGAGGCACCCCTTAACTTAATGGCATTGACGCGGAGCGTGGGAACGAGGTCAACTGCGTAACTCCTAAAGATGCCTCTATGGCAGATGATTTCCTGCGCATGACGCCTAAACCCTAATAGGAGCAACAGCAATGAGTGAAAGCCCCGTAACAGAAACTGCACAATATCTTACGTTCAAACTGGGAGACGAGGTGTTTGCCCTTGATGTCATTCAGGTCAGGGAGGTGCTGGATTTAACCACGATAACAAAAGTCCCCCGTTCCCCTGAGTTTATGCGGGGCGTCATCAATGTTCGGGGGAGTGTTGTTCCGGTGGTGGATCTGCGCCTGAAATTCGGTATGCCCCCGGCAGAAACCTCCTTGGATACCCGCATCATCGTCATGGAACTGTTTTTAGATGATGAAACAACCGTTCTCGGCGCCATAGCAGATTCAGTGCATGAAGTCATGGAATTGGAGCCGGATCATATTGAAAAACCGCCCAGAATCGGAAGCCGATGGCGCACGGAATTTATCAAAGGGATCGGAAAACGGGATGAGCAGTTTATTATTATTCTGGATATAGACCGCGTGTTCTCAACCGACGAACTGGCGATTGTGGAAGAAAGCCAGTCCGAGCCGCCGAACCCGGAGGATGAGATTCAGGATGCGGAAGCGTAATCCTAAGTGCAAAAAATTGCTCGCAAAGGCGCAAAGCACGCAGAGAACGCAAAGGGGAAAAGATTTCTCGCTGCGCTCGAAATGACATTCCGGCGGCTTTGCGCTTTTTGCGAGAACCTTTTCTGTCTCTCGCAAAGCACGCGGAGAACGCAAAGGAAAAAAACTTTTATAAAAACTTTGCGCCCTTTGCGAGAACCTTTTTTTATTTCCGATAAAGTCTAATGGATAACAGAAGCGACAAAACCTGCGACCTGCAACCTGCGACCTGCTCCGATTCCAATCAGCCGGATACCGCAGACGATTCGTCTGACCCCATAAAAAAGCTCGATATTCCTTCCCTGTCCGACAAGATGTTTTCCCGTTTCAGTGAGTTTGTTCAGAAAGAATTGGGAATCAAAATGCCGGAAGCAAAGAAAATCATGCTTCAGGCGCGTCTTCAGAAGCGGCTGAGGAAAACAGGGATAACGACGTTTGAAGATTATTATAATTATGTCTTCAGTCCCCGGGGAAGAGAAGCCGAATTAGCCAGCATGATTGATGCGGTCACCACGAACAAGACCGATTTTTTCCGGGAGCCTCAGCATTTTGATTATCTGTTTTATACGGTGCTGCCGGAACTGGCGAGTCGGAAACTAAGGGTTGTTCCCTGTTCTCAGGCGGAGATTGCAGTATCTCAGGCACAGGCAGTTTCTTCATTGTCTTCAAACACGGCTTCGGAACTGAGAGTCATTCCGCTCAAAGTCTGGAGCGCGGGCTGCGCCAGCGGCGAGGAAGCTTATACGCTGGCAATGGTGATGAGTGAATTTGCCGAGCATTATCCGGGCTTTGATTTTTCCATTCTTGCCACCGACATCTCCACCTCGGCGCTGAAAAAAGGAGCGCTCGGCATCTACAACCATGAGCGGATAGAGCCGATTCCCATGCCCATGCGGAAAAAATATCTGCTGCGGAGCAAAGACCAGAGCAAAGAACTTGTGCGAATCATTCCCGAACTGAGAGCCGCTGTCAGATTTCAAAGACTGAATCTGATGGACAAATTGTTTCCGATTCGGAATACAATGGATATTATTTTTTTCAGGAATGTTCTGATTTATTTTGACAGACCCACCCAAGAATCGGTATTAAACCGTATCTGTCAGCATCTGGATCCGGACGGTTATATGTTTCTGGGACATTCTGAGACACTGAGCGGTCTGGATGTGCCTCTGATTCCGATCATCACCGCTGTTTACAAAAAATCCCTGTAATGATATAGTGATCTGATTTCGGTTTTTTGCCGCAGACGCACACAGACAGACACAGACAGGTATCCGAAAACGGAATACGGCGTACATGCAGAAAATATGCCGTAAAAAACCGAAATTGGATTCCTATATAAGGAATCTTTTTTCTCTCGCAAAGACGCAGAGGGCGCAAAGAGCGCAGAGGATTTTTTTATAAAAAAACGCTTTTCTCTGCGTTCTCTGTAACTCCTATATAGAAGAAAAAGAAGGAGCCAGTTTTTTTAAATGGAAAAAAAAATCAATGTGTTAATAGTGGATGATTCTGCGGTTGCACGCCAGACAATTAAGGAAGTTTTATCCTCGGATCCTGCTATCGGAGACATTATAACCGCTCCTGACCCCATTATCGCGTTTAAAAAAATAGAGAAAGAAGTTCCGGATGTCATTATTCTTGATGTGGAAATGCCGAGAATGGACGGCATCACTTTTCTTCAGAAAATGATGAGCCAGCAGCCTCTGCCGGTCATCATGTGTTCGGCGCTGACCGAGCAAGGATGTGAAACCACCCTCAAAGCTTTGGAATACGGCGCGGTGGACATTATCACAAAGCCCAAAGTGGGCGTAAAACTCTTTTTTAAAGAATCTCAGATTCTTCTCTGCGATTCGGTCAAAGCCGCGGCCCGGGCGCGTATCAAACGGATTTCGCCGGCTGCTCTGCCGAGGCAGGTGGAAAAAAAACTCACGGCGGATGTGATGCTGCCGCCGCCCACAGGCAAAGGCAAGGCAATGATTCGGACAACCGAGCGGGTGGTGACTGTGGGCGCGTCCACGGGCGGCACGGAGGCGTTGCGTATTTTCCTGGAGGAGCTTCCTTTAGACTGCCCGGGCGTGGT
>DZCT01000095.1:0-5234 GCA_022736535.1 Desulfatirhabdium butyrativorans
CTCGCCCGGAGCGATTAATCTCGCCAATCCTGACGAAGCGCATACAGGACATGCCGCGGCAGAAAGCGGCTGGACTTACCGTATGTTTTATCTTGACGCCGCGCTGCTTCAGCAGGCTGCCGCCGAGATTGCGGGACACCCCGGAAATCTCCCTTTTTTTCAAGCCGGCGTGATTCACGACGAGCGCCTTGCCCGAATGATTCACCGGCTTCATGCGGCAATGGAGGAAAACGAAGCCTCTCTGCTGGAACTGGAATCCCGCTTTTTAAACATGCTGACCGCGCTGATTATGCGCCATGCAGACGCGCCGACGGCATTGCGGCCTGCGGGCAGGGAACATGCAGCCGTAAAGCGGGCAAAGGATTATATCGAAGCCTATTACAATGAAAATATTTCTCTTGCACAACTGGCAAATGCCGCCTGCCTGAGTCCTTTTCATTTTATCCGTGTGTTTTGCAGAGAAACAGGGCTGACGCCTCATGCGTATCTCAATCAGGCAAGAGTCAGACGGGCAAAATCGCTGATAGCCGCAGGCGGGGCAATTGCGGCTGCGGCATATCAGACCAGATTTGCGGATCAAAGTCATCTGACAAAACAGTTCAAACGCATTTTGGGAATCACGCCGGGGCAATACCGCAATTTTATACAAGACCGCTGACCGTTAAAGAGATATAAGGTTCTCGCAAAGGACGCAAAGGGCGCAAAGATTTGTATCCCGAATATTTCGTAGGGGCAACCCCCTGTGGTTGCCCTTTTCGTCGGGAGAAAGCTTGCCCTACGTCCGGAGAAAGGGTAAGCACGGGGGCTTACCCCTACGGCGTCTTTGCGAGAAACAAAAGGAGACAAACAATGAGAGAAGATTATGTTCACGGATATTCGGAGCGGGAAACCCGGCGGCTGTATGATCAGGCTGGTTCGGTGCAGGAATTTATTCATTACGACACGCTGTTTCCGGCGGGAGCCAGCGTTCTGGAAGCCGGATGCGGCGTGGGCGCACAGACCGTCACGCTGGCTGCGAAAAGCCCTCATTCCTACATCACCGCCATAGATATTTCCGAAAATTCGATAGACAAGGCACGCAGCTTAATCAGTGAAAAAAGATTTCCGAATGTCGAATTTTATCAGGCGGATATTTTTGCGCTGCCTTTTGAGCCGGAATGTTTTGACCATGTTTTTATCTGCTATCTGCTGGAGCATCTTGCAGAGCCGGCAAAAGCCTTGCAGTCGCTTTGCCGGGTGCTGAAGCCGGGCGGAAGCGTGACGATGATTGAAGGCGATCACGGCTCCTGTTATTTTCACCCGGAGACGCAGGCGGCATTGCATGTGTGGAATTGTCTCGTGGAAGTTCAGAAAAGTCTCGGCGGCAATTCGCTGATCGGCAGGCAGGCTTTTCCTTTGCTGAAACAGACGGGATTTCGGGATATTCGTGTTTCGCCGAGAATGGTTTATATTGACCAGTCAAAACCTGCGCTCATGGAAAGTTTTGTGGGAAAAACCATTATTCCGATGGTGGAAGGCGTGAAAGCGCGGGCAATGGAGACGGGTCTGACAGATGAGACATCGTGGAACAGGGGCATCAGGGATTTGTACCGCATCGCAGAACGTGCGGACGGCACATTCTGCTATACCTTCTTCAAAGCCGTGGGAGTGAAGTAGGAAGTGAGTAAACTCTTGCGTCCGGAGTGCTAAAATGAAATTTTAGCAGAGTAGAGCGAGTTTAAAACTCGCTTTACAAAGCAGTTGCTAAAATTTCGCTTCGCTCATTTTAGCACTCCGGAGCGCGGGAACGATCAACTACTTCCCCGAAATCCAGTCGGCAAAAGTTTTCATCATTTCGGTTTCAGATGTTTTTTTATAAAGCTGTGTCAGCAGATTGAGAAATCGTCCCTGCAAATGCGGCGTGAACCCGCCGGAGCAGAGATGTTTTTCCGCTCCGAATGCGCTTTTGAAGAAAATCAGCCCCGAAGGCGCAGAATCTTCGGCTATTCCGCCGAGATTGAATGACTCAAATCCCGCCAGCCGGAGTTGCTCAATGTCTTTAAACCAAAGAAAGGCATTTGCACCCAATTCATAGCCTTCAGGGCTTGTTCCCACCAACAGAGAATATGCCCGGTTTCGATAAACCGCCATCAGTTCCGCACAGAGGATTTTGTCCGCCTGTCGGATATATGAGATGCGGGCAATCCTGTTTTCCAGCAACTTTTCCAGCAAATGTCTGTCAAAATACGGCATATAGTAATACGAGTAATCTCCGTAGCCTTTTGAAAGTCTGACGGATTTCGTTGTTTCCAAAAGCGAGAGCAGGTGTTCTACGAATTTCGGAGAATCGCTTACATGAAAGGTCAGTCCGTTTTTCTCGGATTTTTTTACTTTTTCTTTGATCGTCTTTTTAATTTTTTTCCGAATAACTGACAAGTCATTTCGCAGGTCAACAATGTATTCCTGTCTGATTCTTTGGTGAAAAGGCAAGTTTTCAGGCGATAAGCTGTAGGGATAGTCATAAGACCCGAAATTCAGGTGGGAATAGCCTCTGTCTCTTGCAAAAGCCGTGAGTTGTCTCATGCAATGGCTGACCGTCTCGCTGTCATGCGGCATGATAAGCGGACCGTTGAAGAAATATATAATCCTGTATAATTTTTTGAGAATCGGATACGGCGGCTCGATGCTCAGACCCGCAATCAGCCCCAAAGTTTTTCCTTCAGAGACAAATCGGAGATAAATCGGCGTCCGCCTGGAATTTCTGAAACATTCCAGCCAGAGCGCAGAGATAAAGGGAGGGGCGGGAAATTGTTGCAGATCATGTTCCCATTGGTGAATGTCGGGTTCTTCGATACGGGCGATGTTCATAAGGTTTATTTTCGGTTTTATCGTAGGGGCGCGTCGGCGGCGGTGCGCTCCTACGGGAAATCATAATTTATGAAAGATTTTCTGTCTCATCAACGAAGATTCTGAACCACAGTTCCAAGCCCACAATAGTGCCGAGCAGATGCCCGTAGTTCTTTGCGCCGGAGATATGAAGCTCAAAAACAGATTTCAGCGTATCCATATTGTAAAGATTTCGAGCGGCTGCCTGCTCGCTGAAAATAATTTTCCGGGTGTTTTCCCTGAAACTGTCCCGGTGCCATTTCTGAAATTCGGTATAATGCCGGAAACCCGTTACACTCAGCCGTTTCATCAGCGAGTTGAATTTGTCCGTGAGAAAAAGCCTGAGCGGTCCCGCATCCAACGGCGCGCCGGTATTTGAGTCCGAAATTTTTATCAGTTCGGGCATACATTTTTTGATGAACTCGACATGAAATTCTCCTCTGTTTCTGGCAGCCACAGGCAGTTTCAGCACATTTCCGATATAAGCCTCATCTATGTAAGGCATTCTGATTTCTATGCGGGTTCTGAAAATGTCCAAAGAAGCAACCACCTGCCGGCGGATATGCTCATTGATGTAGTAATAAATGCAGACATCAGGCGGGGCTAATATCTCGCTCACGCTGCCGCAGGATTCCCGAAGCGAGCGCATGGGCGAGGTTTGCATCACATCGGCAAAAAGCGGCGTAAACAGCTTTTTCGGCTCGATGTCGCGTATGACTAAATTGGTGATATTGAAAATATGGTTCAAAACTGACTCGCTGTCGCGGCAGGAGTAAACCTGAGATGTTGCCATGACAGGATAAGCCAGCGCAGCCTTTGCAATTTCTCCGCCGTGTCCTCTCAGCAGTATTTTGAATTTGGCGGTGTTTTTAAAATACTCAAGGGCAAGCATTTCCGTTGATTCATGGGGATGATACATGCCGTCACTCAGGCGGATCATCTCCTTTGCCATAGTTTCAAAATCCTGAAGATAGCTTTGATCCAATTCTACAAATTCGTGGCGGGTCTTTGTTGCATGAGACATTTTTGCGGAAAGCTTCTGATCCGCGCATCCGGGCAGACCGAGCGTATAAGTGAAAAGTCCTTCGGCATTTTTTCCCAGCCCTGCCAGAATGCCCCGTGAATCCAATCCCCCGGAAAGAGAAAGTCCCAGAATTTCTTTATTTTCACTTCGTTTGAGGATGGAATCGAGCAGAAAAGGAATCACCTCTTTTGCTGATGTTTTGGAATCACCGCTGTTTTTTCTGACAAAAAGCGTTTCCAACAGCCGATATTTGTTGAGTGAAACCTTAAAATCTTCTAAATTGAAGGTGAGTACGGAAGCAGGCGCGAGCAATTTGATGTTTTTGAAAAGCGTCTTCTGTCCGAGAATCTGACCGTAGTGAAGAAAATCCGCAAAACTTTCATTGTCAGGGCTTTTGTCAAAGTTTTCATCTTTCAGTATCGTTTTGACTTCGGCGGCAAAGAGAATGCCTTCAGCATTAAGGCTGTAATAAAGCGGCTGAAGCCCGAATTTGTCGCTGAAAAGTTTTATCTGCTCCGTGCGTCTGTCATAAACGGAAAAATGAAAGATGCCGTTCAACTCGGAAACGCAGGCGTCGCCTTTTTCAATGTACTGTTTCAGGACGTATTCAGGAGCTTTTTGCTCCTTTGCGCCGTATAACTCACCGTGAAACATGAGAAAGCAGTTCTGTTCCTGATTTGTTACCGGCTGGTCTGCGGCGCTGATAATACCGAGACTGACACGCCCCATACATAACCCTTGATTTTGTTCTGAAAATCGGTCAGTTCTGAGTCTGTTTTCAGCGTCCATGGAACGTATCATTTTTTCCATGAGCTGATTTGCTTGTTCCGGTGAGCCCTTTTTATACAATCCCAAAATACCCGGCATAATGTCCTCCTTGAGCAAAGCAAAGGATTTCAGATTCTTCGCTCCGCTCAGAATGACATGAAAAATCAGTCAGAATGACGGAAAAAATGTCATTTCGAGCGGAGCTTCCCTGTCATTTCGAGCGCAGCGAGAAATCTTTCCGTTGGAAGACAAGATTTCTCCCTTCGGTCGAAATGACATAAAAAGAAGGTCGAAATGACAATAGGGAGCGGTCGGAATGACAATCCGGAGTGCTGAAATGAGCGCAGCGAATTTTAGCAGCAATGCAAATACACGGTGCTGAAATTTCATTTCAGCACTCCGGAGTGTCTGTCATTTCGAGCGCAGCGAGAAATCTTTTTTTTTGTCTTTGCGTTAAATTATTCCTTAGTGCTGAAATGAGCGCAGCGAATTTTAGCAGCAATGCAAATACACGGTGCTGAAATTTCATTTCAGCACTCCGGAGTGTCTGTCATTTCGAGCGCAGCGAGAAATCTTT
>DZCT01000095.1:5334-8184 GCA_022736535.1 Desulfatirhabdium butyrativorans
CATTTCGAGCGCAGCGAGAAATCTTTTTTTTTGTCTTTGCGTTAAATTATTCCTTCCATATCTCTATCCGACTGGATATGCCGCAGATGCCGTACTGATTCACAGAACGGACTTCCAGCCTGTTTTTTCCCGGATGCAGCCGCCATTCAAAAACAGCGTCTGCGGATACAGTCTCAGGCAAGTCATCCTGTTTTATTTCAAACCATTTGAAATTCGGTGTAAAAGTTTCAAAAGCCAAAGCCAAAGCTGAGTGAATGTCAGATGTCTTTTTTACTTTTACTTCTGTCTGATTCAATGTCCAGTAAAAATCATCTGTATGACTGCTTGTGGGTCTGAGACAGAAAATAGGCGGCATCAGTTCGTCAAGCCAGCACAGGCTTGCCCTGTCGCTTCTTTTCGGGTGACCTCTGAAGTAGAAATTTGTCGCCCAGTCATTTCTCATATCGGGAATTTCAATATAGCTGTGATATTGAATCATGCTGTCTGCATCTGTCTTTTCATCTGCATTGCAGTCTCCGGCTGTGTGTATGCCCCGAATGACTTTCATATCCGAGGGACTTTTTTCATATCGTTCATTATGAATTTCCAGCATATTCATAGGGATGCCGTTTTTTTCATAGTGCAGATTCAAATCCGGGTCCATGAGAATCCATTTTTTAAACTGATTGGACCACACTTCGGTCATGCCGTGAAATTCCTGATAGAAGGGACCCGAAGGCGTGTTCTGTATCAGGCGGGCAGTGCGGGTGATTCGCACCAAGCGGCTCTGATAGCCCATACACAGGAGAATCTGGCAGTAAAACAGCGGAAAAAAATTGCAGGGTCTGTACTGATGAGACTGATACGGCGCATTATTCGGATTTCTGATATTTTTTTTCAAAATTTCAAGGGCATTGAAATCCTTCATGGAAGGCTGATAATCTGCCCGTTTGAACTGACTTCTCGCCCAGTTCCGCAACAGCACCATTGCCTCAAATTCGCTTTTTGCAGTTTCGACAACATCGTCTAATTTATATTCTTTTCTGAGCAATTCCAGCGAAGGCTCTCCGTAAGGCTGATAACTGAAATCAAACCCGCTTCTGATGATTTTTTCATTGCGGATTTCTTTCAGCGCGAAATTTTTCGGCAATGTCTCTTTCTCAAAAAATGTCTCTATGCGAACGTAATCCTTGGGATTCAATTTTGTTTCAGGCTCAAAACACGGCTTTTTGACAGACGCGGGATCGTAAATCAGCGTCGCGGCATGAAGCAGCAGCAATATCTCCTGCCGGATCAGATGGCTGATGATGTAAGGCAGAGAAGTTTTATATTTTCTGCTCATTGTGACAGCGGCAACTGCGAGAACAAGTATCGGCGCAAAAAAGAAAAGAAACGGGATCAATATTGCAGGACATCCGATATGAGCAAAGAGAAGCGCAAATCCTGCCGCACATAGTAAAATGAGACATCGGAACAGAATGTCTCTTGTGTTTTTCTGAGAAATGATTGAATATCTCACGGTAATGCCTCCTTTTTCAGTATGATTTCAGCGGAACTCGGTATTCCGCAGTGTCCGTATTGATTCACCGACCGAACCTGAAGCCTGTTTTTTCCGGGATGCAGTTTCCAGACAAAGCCGGGAAAATCGGACAGAATTTTTTCCGAGTCATCTGTCTGTATTTCAAATTGCCTGAAATTGGGCGTAAAAGTTTTGAAAGCCAATGAAAGTGAATTTTGCTCTTCCGATGTGTTTTTAACAAAAATTTCAGTCTGATTCAATGTCCAGTAAACATCCTCCTTCCTGTCGGTTTCCGGGCTGAGATTAAAGACATGAGGCATTTGAGGGTCTTTAAAAAACAGGCTTGCCAAATCGCTTCTTCTCGGATGACCCTTGAAGTAATGATGACTCACCCAGTCATTTCGCATGTCCATGATCCTGAAATAACTGTGATAACGGATCATTGAATTTACATCCAATTCGTCCAATCCGAGAAAAACCTTTGTGGTGCTTTCATCGCCGGAATGCTGTTCGCCCCGTATGATTTTCATTCGGGACGGTGCGGTTTCATATCGTTCATTATGTATTTCCAGCAAGTTAAGCGGAACGCCGTCTTTTTCATAGTGAAGATTCAGTTCAGCATCCACAGCAATCCATTTTTGATAATGGTCAGACCAGATTTCAGCCATGCCGTGTCCGCCGTATCCTGAAAAAGAAATTTGAACGATTCTTGCCTGATAGCCCATAGATACCGCCACTTGGGAAAACAGAAAAGGAAAAAAATAACAGGGGTCTATATGCCGGTCAGGATCAAAGGCTTCATTATCGTTGTTTCGCAGCCGATTGTCAAGGACGGCTAAGGCGTCAAAATTGTCTGTTTTGGGATGATAGTCTCTTCTCCTGAACCGGCTTCGTGTCCAATTCCGCAATAAAACGGCTGCCTCAAAATCATTGGCGGCTTGGGCGGTCACTTCATCCAAGCGATATTTTTTTCTCAGTTCGGCGAGTCGGGGTTCTCCGTAAGGCTGATAGGTGAAATAAAAACGGCTCTTTTTTATTTTTTCATTGCGGATTTCTTTTATATCAATATGTTGCGGCAATTTTTCTGCAAATGCTTCAATGCGGATATAGTCTTTCTCTGTCTCATCGGGTCCGAGATATGCCTCCTGAACCGAAACCGGATCATAAATTTTTATTGAAAGCCCGATTGCCGATAACACTCCGTATCGGATCATCTGCTTTCCTGTATTGTATGGCGGGATGTCGTATTTCAGGCTGATGCCTGCGACAGCAACAGCAAAAACGGCTGTTGCCGCAAAGCATAACAGAAACAAATAGAATTTTATTCGGAATTTCATAGAGACAAAAAAAAG
>DZCT01000095.1:8284-12973 GCA_022736535.1 Desulfatirhabdium butyrativorans
TTTCTCGCAAAGCCCGCAAAGTCCGCCAAGAATTATTTTATAAAAAAGCGTTTCTTTGCGCCCTTTGCGAGAAACAAAAAAATACGGAGGCTTAAAGCCTGTTTATTCGGAATTTCATAGAGACAAAAAAAGTTTCTCGCAAAGCCCGCAAAGTCCGCCAAGAATTATTTTATAAAAAAGCGTTTCTCTGCGCCCTTTGCGTCTTTGCGAGAAACAAAAAAATATCGAGGCTACAGCCTGTTTAACCGCGCTTCAAACTCCGCAATGACATGACGGGCATCGAATTTTTCTTTATGAGAATAGCTCGCCTGAGTCATTTCTTTTTTTCTCTTATTGTCTGCTGATTTGCAAAGAAACGCTGCGATTTGTTCATGTTCATCCGGTTCAAAGGCTTCTCCGAACCGGTATGTTGCCAGCAGCCGTCCCAGCGCGCTGTCTTTTTCAGTGACAGCCAGCACCGGCTTGTCCAAATAAATATACTCATACAGCTTTGAAGGAATCTGGCTTCTCGTTCCGGGCTGAATAATCAGAAGGACATCCGAGGCTGCCAAATATCCGAGACATTTTTTATGACTCATCTGTCCGGCAAGAATGACATTTTCCTCAATGCCTTTTTTCCGGCAATATTTTTCAACATCATAATCCAGATTGATATTGCCGATATGATGAAACT
This sequence comes from Desulfatirhabdium butyrativorans, assembly GCA_022736535.1. Classification (GTDB taxonomy): domain Bacteria; phylum Desulfobacterota; class Desulfobacteria; order Desulfobacterales; family JAIFKL01; genus JAIFKL01. The sequence goes on from DZCT01000095.1 coordinate 8,958, forward strand.
GTATCACCGAAGAAAATTTCGGATATTTTTCTTTTATGATTTCAATTGCTTTAAGCAGGGCGACAGGATCACGTTTCAGGTAGAGAAAGCCCGCATGGGAGATGACAAATTTCTCCTGCGGCAGCCTGATTTCAGGAATATCTTTAAAATCTTCGGCGTCATAGCCGTTAGGCAGCACCATGATGCGTGCTTTCAGTTCGGGATACCGGGCATCCATCTGTTCTTTGAGAGAATCTGTGTTGGCGATGATGAGATCGGCTTTGTGAACCACAAGGGATTCAAAAATTTTTTCTAAAAACTTTCTTCCTCTGTTTTTTTCTAAATAAGGATTTCCCACCCAGGGGTCCCTGAAATCAACTATCAGTTTTTTTCCCGTAAACAGTTTGATAAAATAAGCAATTATCAGAGAAGACCATGGCATTCCGGTGGCGACAATCATGTCAATTTCATAAGTTCGGACAGCTTTTACTCCCTCATAAACCGCCGGAACAATCCACGAATACGCGTAATCGGGAAAGGTCAGTATATCCGAAACTATGTCTTTGATGCGGGTGAAACGGCTTTTCTGAACCGTATGGCTTTTCTCGTCCGGCAAGGCATCAGCGCCTGAACCTGCATTCGGCAAGTCAGAAACCTTGTCTTTTTTCAGCAAAGAACGGAAAAAATTTTTTGCTTTCAGCAAGACTTTGAAGATATCCGCCGAGCCGGTGCGGATAATTGTCTCACGGTTTATCGGCAAAGGCGTTTTGTTGTCTAAGGAGAAATATTCAGGATATTGGTCGCTTCTCAATGTGAGTACGTATTTTTCGGTCTGATTCAGATAGCGCACAAATCTGACCATGCGCTGAACGCCCGGAAGTCCGACGCCGGCAACAGGCGGATACAGGTAGGCAATAAAGAGTATTTTTTTTTCTTTCATGTTGTTATGGTCTCCATCTTGTAGTCATATTGCGATTTCATGTAGGGGTAAGCCCCCGTGCTTACCCTTTTTTGCAGAGATCAACCATAAAGGGCAACGGCAACATAAAGGGCAACCACAGGGGGTTGCCCCTACAATCTTATCATGTCCTGATACAGCAGTGTGTATTCTTCAGCCATTCTTTCGGCAGAAAAATTTTTTGTCACATGTTTTCCGGCATTCATCGCGATCTGTGTTGAAAACGCTTTGTCAAACAGCAGCCGTTTCCAGCATTCTTTCAAGGCTTCTGTCTGTCCGAAATCAGCCGTCAAACCCGTTTTTTCATGTAAAATCAGCTTGTCCACACCGGGAATATTGTATGCCGCGACCGGCACTTCCATCGCCATCGCCTCCATCATGCATCTGGGAATGCCTTCCAGAAAAGAAGTCATGCAGAAAAGATTCATCTCTTTCATCAGTTGCAGGCGGTCGCTCCGATAGCCCAGAAATTCGATTTTGGAAGCGCAGGGCAGCAATTTGGCTTTTGCTTCTAATTCGGGGCGGCTTGGTCCGTCGCCGATCAGCAGCAGCCGGATATTCTGATGCTCTTTGTACAGCAGATCAAAGGTTTTGATGAGATCATCCACGTTTTTACGATAGATCATCTGCCCCACAAATCCGATCCGCTTTTCATCCGGGTCAGTATAAACCGGGGGTCTTTTCCGCTTTCTTTCGGACTCCGCCTCGTCAATATCAACGCCGTTCATAATCCGCCGTATTCTGCCAGCATTCACGCCGATCCGCTGCATATCGGATTCGAGTTCTTCAGACAGGGGCGCGACCCGGTCAAAAAATCTGAGCGCAAAACAGCCCGCTTTGATAAAAAGCTGAAGCTTGAGGTCTTTGACATTTTCAAAGCCGTGAGGCGTTGCCGCAGCTTTGATTCCCGTCATTCGAGCCGCAGCCAAGCCGAGTATGTCCGATTTATATCCGTGGGTGTGGATAATATCAATTTTTTTCTCTTTGATGACCCGGCAAAGCCCGCTCACAGCCCGTAAATCAAATCTTCCCCGCATCCGAATCTGAGAGGCTTCGAGTCCTAACGCCCGGAATTTGTGATAAACCTCGATGTTCTGCTCTTCCGATTCCCGTGTAACCGCCAGACGGCAGTTGACCTTATTCGGATCAAGATGTTTTGCCAGCGCCAGAATCCACATCTCCGCGCCGTGCAGACCCGTGGGACAGATAAACTGTAAGACATTCATTTTAATCTTCTCCTGAAACGACAATCTTTCCAACTTTGGCAGGCGGTTTTCTGATCATCCAACTGAATCTTTCCCTGACAGATGTGGGCAGACAATAGGTAATAAGGCGATATTTTTTTTCTGATATTTCAGTCAGCCTGACATTTTAACAAAAAAAATGAATAATTATATCAAAGTATTTTTAAAAGTAAAGAACAATCAGTATCACTGCTTGTATGCCACTATCCTTTATTATCAATTCTTCATTATAACGATAAGTTCATCGGCAGTGGATGGGAGCGATAGCGACCGGAACCTTTGCACTCCCAGCGCCATGTTAGATAATTTTTTATTTATCTATGAGTTATGCAGTTCACAGAACCTCACCCCCCGATACCGCAGGGTTCGGGGCCGTAACTGGCGGCAGTCGGTTCGGGATACCCGCCGACGGTCCTGTTTCCGTGTCTGACGGCATCGGAGTTCCCCCCTCTCCTCCGGGGAGGGGTTCCGGCGTACAGCGTTGAAATTCAACTGCGTAACTCCTATTATCTTGAAAATAGACTTTTAAATCGTAATGGTAAAATATCATAAAATTTTAATGAAAAAAAAGTAATTAAGTAAGAAGAAACTATCCAAGGAAAAATAAACATATTATTATGTATTATATTTTTAAAAAATGTATTGAATATTACTGGAAGCAGGTAAATAAAATATGGGTGAACAAAAAAAATAAATAATGATTCCTCACCGAATTTATTGAGCAATATTTTTTTTCCAATAAGAGTTAATATCTTTATCTCATCTAAAATAATATATATAAATAAAAAAACACATACACTATATATAAGATTGAAGATAGTAGGCGGATGACCTGAAATAATTGGGAAATGACCATAAACTTTTCTAATAAAATATAAACAGCCGGTATAGATAAAGCAAAAGAAACATAAAATGGATAAATATTTAAATTTTTTAATAGAATTTACTAATGATATTTTTCGACAAAGTATCGCCATGGGAAATCCAAAAATAAAATATGAGATATAAGATAATGTTCCGGCAACACTGCTGTTTGGAAAGTATTCAATAAGTATTTTAGATACTGGAAAAAATATCAAACTGATTAATGGGAGAATCGTAGTCAGGAGTATATTTTTTTTGTTTTTTAAAACAAAATTAAGAAAATAGACTGATAATCCAGAAAAGATGTATGAATAAATATATATTATAATGAAATATAGGCCGTGTGTATTTGCATCTATTAGCAGGAATGGTAATATAGATAACGGTCTGTTTGTCAACATACGAAAAAAAAACAGTAAAACGGCAAAAATATAATAGGGTATCAATACTCTTTTTACCATATATGTAAAAAGAAATTTAAGATGCTCTGTACTTTTAAGATGTTCTAATTTGCTTGTAAGAAAAAAACCACCAAGTATCATAAACAAAGGAACGGAGAAACTGATTATATAATTGAATGCTTCAAGCAGTCCGGGTTTATTGTGGCCATGAAATTTATATAAGACATGAATGGACACAACAAACAATATAATAATTCCTTTAAATATACTATATTTATCAATAAGTTGCCGTTTGCTGAGTTTTTCATTCATAAATCATTCCTCAAAGATACCTAACCATTTATGACAATGGCAATTTTTTTTATCCTGATATGTGGTAATCATTCTTTTGTTCATAGCTCCTTTTCCACATCACAAAAACACGAAAATGACGAAACATATTATTTCGTTATAATTACAATATCCTTTTTCTGATGACTTTAGCCGGATTTCCGGCGGCAATCGAGAAATCTTCTATATCTTTTGTCACCACAGCCCCCGCGCCGATAATACATTTTTTTCCCACATTTG
>DZCT01000569.1 GCA_022736535.1 Desulfatirhabdium butyrativorans
GTCTGAACCCTGATTCACCTGATTAAAGGATTGGCAGGATTTGTGTTCAGCCTGTCGGAAAGGTTTGACAGAAATCATGCAAATCCTTTCATCCTTTAATCAGGGTTCGGACAATGGGCGGTGCGGTTTTATCTACAAGGATTGTGTTTAAGCAGGGATTCATCTCTCTCCGGCAGCTACGCTATTGTCATTTCGAGCGGAGCGAGAAATCTTTGCGGTGTCATCTGCAAGCGGCAGCGGTGGGCAGCAAATTGCCACCCTACTGAAACTGCATCAGGAAGAATTGGCGGCTGACTGGCAGCTCATTATGAACGGAGAAGAACCGTTCAGAATTCCGCCTCTCAGGTAAGGAGTAAAAGTATGTATCCTTCAGTAAAAGCCGTTGCTGCCTGTGATGATCATACTCTTTCCGTCTTTTTTGAGAACGGCGAGAAAGGCAGGCTTGATATAAAACCGATGCTTGATTTCGGGATATTCCGGCGACTCAGAGATGATGAAGCCTTCAGGCGGGTGCGTGTTTCATTCGATACGGTTCAATGGGATTGCGGGGCAGATCTGGACCCTGAATATGTTTACAAAAAATGTATCAAAAGCGGACCCTGATTCACCTGATTCAAGGATTTTCAGGATTTGTGTTCAGCCTGTCGGGGAGGTTTGACAGAAATCATGCAAATCCTTAAATCCTGAAAATCAGGGTTCGGACAATGGGCGGGAAGACAAACAATAGGAGATTAGCGATGATTCAGCACCATACAGCCGTCAGCGTTGAAGAATTAGTCAATGCTTTGGAGCCGCTCATCCGGCGTATCGTGAGAGAGGAATTAGCAAGGGCGGTAAAGAAAGCGCCGGGCATTTTTTATCTTGAGCCGGATATGCCTCTTTACGGGGATATGGTGGAAATCCGTGAGCGGAAAATGCGGAAAGAGACGGTACTTTTTTCGCACAAAGAGGTCTGGGGTGAGTAACTACTCGGCAATGTATGAAAAGCAGTTTGTCCGCAATCTGGAACGCTATATCTCTCTGCGCCGGAACATCGGACGCAGGGTTGAGCGGATACTTGCTGATCCTTACATAAATACGGAAATGCTCGCCGATGCCGGCGGAAAACTGAATCTGCTGGGATGCCGCAGTGCGAGGGTTGACCGGAATTTCCGTATCATATTCGTGATATGCGAGGAATGCCGGAGCATCCCGGAGTGTGAATACTGCCTCTGTGAAGGTTTGCCGGATAAAACAGTCGTTTTTCTGACAGTCGGCCCCCATGATAAGGCATATTCAATGAAATGAAATATCGGCGCGGAAGACGGGCAACAGTCTGAACCCTGATTCACCTGATTAAAGGATTGGCAGGATTTGTGTTCAGCCTGTCGGAAAGGCTTGACAGAAATCATGCCAATCCTTTAATCCTGCAAATCAGGGTTCAGACATTTTTTTAACCGATTTGTATGAAAGGAAAAAGCGATGCAGAAAATGACTTTCAACGATATTCTTCAGAATATTTCTTTTCTTCCGCCGGAAGAACAGTATATTATTGCGGAAGTTCTCAGCAAAAGAGTCCGTGATCTGAGGCGCAGGAATCTTATGCTCAGAGCGCAGGAAGCGGAAGAAAACGCTAAATCCGGCAATCTGCCGGCGGGAAATGCGCGGGACCTGATGAAAGCGGTCGGGGATGACTGAACAGGCGCACAGTATCCGGAACAAAAGCTTTGCAGGGGCATGTCGCTGACATGCCCTCTTTCGGACTCGGAGGACGCGTCAGCGATATGTCCCTGCAAGTTCTTCATATCCGAGCATGAGCGGATTTCAAATCCGCTTTTCTTCAGAATACATCGCCTCGATTTCATCTTTGTAACGGTTCAGGATGAGATTCTTTTTCAGCTTGAATGTCGGCGTCAGAAAACCGTTTTCAACAGTAAATGCCGGAACGAGCCTGAATTTTTTGACGGTCTGATAGGATGCAAAACCTTTGTTGGTCCCCACAATTTCAGCCTCAATCAGCTTTATGATTTTCTCATTTTTCAGCAGATCATCCGCGTGTCCGAAAGCAATTCCGTTCTTTTCCGCATAGACTTTTATGCTGTCCGGTTCCGGGGTCACCAATGCGGTCAGGTAATTGCGCCGGTCCCCGATCACACATACCTGCTGAATATATTTCGAGGCGGATAGGGCGAGTTCAATAGCAGCCGGGGCAATATTTTTGCCGCCGGAGGTGATGATCAGCTCTTTTTTGCGTCCCGTAACCCTCAGAAAATTTTCCGAATCAATTTCGCCCAGATCGCCGCTGCGCTGCCAGCCGTCTTCTGTCAGGGTTTTTGCCGTTTCTTCAGGCATCTTGTAATATCCGGTCATGACATTTCGCCCCCGGAACAGAATCTCTCCGTCTTCGGCAAGTTTCTGTTCGATGCCGGGTCCCGGCTGTCCCACCCAGCCGAAACGGTAATTGTCGGGCCGGTTGACATTTGAAAAAGAAGTATTTTCCGTCATGCCGATGCCTTCCAGAATCAGGATGCCCGCGCCGTGAAAAAAACGGGCAATATCAGGATTCAGGGGCGCGGCGCCGCTGATACACCAGCTCACCCGTCCGCCCAATGCAGCCCGAATTTTCCTGAAGACCAGCAAATCTGCCAGCCGGTATTGAAGATCAAGAGACATCGGAACAGGCTGTCTGCGGAGAAGATGCTCACTCATCTGACTGCCGACATCACATGCCCATCTGAAGATTTTCAGCACCGCCTTTCCTTTGCTTTCGGTCTCG
>DZCT01000096.1 GCA_022736535.1 Desulfatirhabdium butyrativorans
CTTTGCCGTGTTCCCCGGCACGGGCAGCCTCAATCGCGGCATTCAGCGCGAGCATATTGGTCTGTCTGGCAATTTCTTCAATCACCCGTATCTGTTCGGTGATGCGCCGCATGGCATGAATTGTATCATTCACGGCTTTTCCGCCTTCCCGTGCATCTTGGGCGGCTTTCATCGCAATGGAGGCGGTTTCCCGTGCATTGTCCGCATTCTGACTCATCATGCTGTTCATCTCTTCCATAGAACTGGAAATTTCTTCAATGCTGGCTGCCTGCTGAGAAGTTCCCTGCGAAACCTTCTCCGCGCCCTCACTGAGCTGTTCGCTGCCGGCTGCCACCCGTTCCGCGGCTTTCTTTATGCTGACAGCAAAACCGCTGAGATTTTCGCTCATCCGGTTGAGGCTTTTTCGGAGCTTGTTGAAATCGCCTTTGTACTTATTTTCAGACTGGGCGTCCGATATTTTCTCAGGAATATCGCCTTCGGAAATGCGCTCCAGATATGCCGACGTCATGTTCATGGGACCGGTCACCGCATCCATCACAGAATTAACGCCTTTGATAATCTTGGCATATTCGCCCCCGAATTTTCCCGAATCGCCCCGCTTGCTGAGATTTCCTTCCAATGCCGCGTCTGTCAGACCGTTAATGTCGTTCACAATGCTTTGAATCGTGTCCACCATTTTTTTCAGGGATTTTCCCAGCATATCTTTTTCCGAAAGCATATTCACCTGAAGCGACAAATCGCCGTCAGCGATTTTTTCCGCGACCTGAACCGTTCCGTTGAGATTCAATATCAGTCTGTTGATATTCTTTTTGATCTCATTGAAATCGCCTTTGAAATCCGCTGTGATTTCTTCCGGAAAATCGCCTTTTGAAATCCGATCCATATAGACGGCGGCAATCTTCACAGGAGCGATAAACACATCCAGCGCATTGTTCATGCCCTGAATGATTCGGGCAAACTCTCCTTTGTGTTTGGAGACATCGGCGCGGTCCCCGAGATTTCCGTTCTGCCCCGCTGCTGTGAGAAAGGCGATGTCTTCCACAATCAGCCTGATCTTATCTGCCATCAGTTGCATGGCGGCGAGCAGTTGTCCGGTTTCATCTTCCCGGGCGATTTCAATGTTCATGGAAAGATCGCCGTCGGCAATCCTCCGGGCAAAAGTGACAGCCTGCTTCATGGGACTCACGACAGAACGCAGAAGAAATCTTCCCCACAGATAAGCAATCAGCACCCCGAAAACGCAAATCAGGAGCGTGACGTTCATGGCGATTCTGTCAGTGCGGCGAACCCTGTCTTTTGCAGTCCCTTCAATTTCGGCAAGTCTTGTCTGAAGCAGACGGTCGCTTTCCTCATAAGCTGTTTCAGATACCGAGTTAATCAGATCATAGCCTTTTTTAGTTTCAAAATTCCAGTGCAGTTCGGCAATTTGTCTGTATGTCTCACCGGCTTTGCCGAATACATCGTCCGGAAGATCAAATGTTTTTGTCCCTTCTGCCATATCTTTCAGCCGTCTTTCTATTTCATCCCTAAGACCGCTCATCATCTCAGGATCAGCCGTACCCAAGAGCTTAAAGACTTTGATGCGCAACTGAGACAGGCTGTCCCGAAACGATATGAGCGCAAGCTGTTCTGTCAATGCCTGCTGTCGGATGTCTGCCATATTCCGTGAACTGTAAAAAGCAAAAAGTCCTTGGAAAATCAACAGAATGAATATACAGGAAAATGCTGTCATAATCCGAAAGCCGATGCTGTGTTTTCTGAACATCATTTTTTTCCTCCTGCAAGCGGTAGGGTGGGCAAGCATTGCCCACATTATTAACATGAACGGCATTAAATAAGGCACGGTGGGCAGCAAGCTGCCCACCCTACATTTTTCCTTTCATTTCAATCCCATTTCTTCCAGCACTTCCAACATCGCGGCGGTATCCACTATCTCGCTGTAAACAAACTGATAAGGCATTTCAGTTTCATCTCCGATGGTTTTCATCTTATCGTAAGATGTTTTCAGGAAACTGCTGTTGTATTCATACAGCTCTTTTTTTTCAATCAGCGACATGCGCGCCATTGCCTTTTCAACAAAACTCCCCATATCCTGAACATTTGAGAAATTCGGATTTGAGACAAACTTTCCCTTGATAATGCTGAAATATTCGGCTTTGTTTGCCGGATCGGAGAGCCATTCAATCGCCCGGATCAGCGCACGGTGCATTTTTTTCAGTTCGTCTTTCGGCGTTGCTTTGTAATTTTCCTCACTCATCACAATGGAGTTAAGCGTTGCCTCGGGAATGCTTGTTGTCAGCACCACGCCGTTTCCCTGTTTGACGGCATCGTCTGCATAATCGCCGAGAAGCATGACGATTTTCAGGCGTCCCACGACAAAATTTTTCAGCAAATCTGCCTCCGACATGGTGATCGGATGCGTCTCGGACACCTTAATATTATTCGGTTTGAGATAATTCCACAGAAACCATCGGTAGCCGAACAGTTCTCTGGGATAACCGATTTTCTGCGTTTTGAAGTCCTGCGGTGAAATTTCCCGCTTTGCAATCAGCCGGTGGTCCTGTTTTTCATAACTGACAACGCCGAGGGATACGGTCTTTTTTCCCGACAGAAGCAGTTCGATATGTGTGGAATTCCAGACAATGTTCATATCCACTCTGTCATGGAGAAAGGCTTTGAACCATTCGTCAACCGAGTGGTAGTATTTCGGCTTGAGGTTTATACCTTCTTTCGCGAAAAAGCCTTTCTCGTCTGCAATGATGAAGGGAGAATGTCCGAGATAGGAAAGCAGCGAAATCGTGTAATCTTTTGCCGCAGCTCCGGAGACAAATACCCATGCCGCAAAGAAGTAAATAACAGCAATTTTAAATTGTTTCATGGTGTTCCTCCTTTTGTTTTTATCTCTCGCAAAGGACGCAGAGAGCGCAAAGAATTTATAAAAAAAAAGCTTTTCTTTGCGGACGTTGCGTGCTTTGCGAGAAACTTTTTTTTAATACCGCTTTTTGTTTCTCGCAAAGCACGCAAAGGGCGCAAAGATTTATATGTATTGTCATTTCGAGCGAAGCGGGAAATCTTTTGTTTCTCTGCGCCCTTTGCGCTCTTTGCGAGAAACTTTTTTTTAATACCGTCTGAACTCACTGTCGTCAAGATCATCGTCGCTTATTATCATCTCCGAACTGACTTCATCCCTCTCTTTTTGCAGCCTGTGAAATGCCGTCGGCGCGGAATGCCTTCTCTCCGAATCTTTTTTATCTGATTTGTCCGATGCTTTCCTGTTCTCCGTTTCCGAATCTGCAAGCCGTCTTTGCTTCTTTGACTCATAAATTTTGAAAAAGAGGCAATATTGAGAAGCCGTTCAGCCTGAGAGGAAAACTCCCGGCTCGCAGACGCCATTTCTTCCGTGGATGCCGCGTTTTTCTGAATGACCTGATCGAGCTGCTGAACCGCCTTGTTGACCTGTTCGATGCCCCCTGCCTGTTCCGATCCCGATGCGCTGATTTCCTGAACTAATTCAGATGTTTTCTGTATGCCGGAGACCATTTCTTTCAGCAGAATCCCGGCATTTTCCGCAATCTCGACATTGGAAATCGAAAGCGAACCGATTTCTTTTGCCGCTTTCTGGGTATGCTCCGCCAGTTTGCGGACTTCCGCAGCCACCACCGCAAAGCCTTTGCCGTGTTCCCCGGCACGGGCAGCCTCAATCGCGGCATTCAGCGCGAGCATGTTGGTCTGGCGGGCAATTTCTTCAATGATGCGAATCTGTTCCGAGATGCGCTTCATTGCCAGAACCGTGTCGCCCATTGCTTTTCCGCCTTCCCGTGCGTCCTGTGCGGCTTTCATGGCAATGGCGGCGGTTTCCCGTGCATTGTCCGCGTTCTGCGTGACCATACTGCTCATTTCCTCCATGGAACTGGAAATTTCCTCAATGCCTGCTGCCTGCTCGCTGATGCCTTGGGAAACCTGCTCCGCGCCGATACTCAGTTCCTGACTGCCGCTGGCGACCTGCGTGGCGGTTTTTCGTATATCATCGGCAAAATGCGTGAGATTTTCAATCATGATGTTGAGATTGTTTATGATTTCGCCGAAATCGCCCTTGTACCTGTTTTCAGCCTGGGCATCCGTGATTTTCTCAGGAATCTCGCCTGCGGAAATCCGGTCCACATAGCTTGCCGCTGTTTTGAGCGGCCCCACCACCGCGTCCAACGTGGCGTTCACGCCCCGCACAATCCGGGCATATTCACCTCCGAATTTTTCCGCATTGCCCCGGGCGTCCAATTTTCCTTCCATTGCCGCATCGGTCAGTTGGTTGATGTCTCCTGCAATATTTCTGACCGTTGTGACCATCTTGGCAAGGGATTTTCCGAGCATGTCTTTTTCCGAAAGCATCTTCACTTCTACGGAAAGGTCGCCCTCCGCCACCTTTTCCGCCACCCGCACGGTCCCCCGCAGATTGCTTATCAGCCTGTTGAGACTGTTGCGTATCTCATTGAAATCGCCCCGGTATTCTTCTCTGATTTCATCGGGAAAATCCCCTTCGGAAATTCGGTACATATAACGCGCCGCGATGTTCAGGGGACCGATGACCGCATCCAGCGTCGCATTGATGCCGCCGACAATCCGGGCGTAGTCGCCGCCGAATTTCTCCGCATCGCCTCTTGCATTCAGCTTTCCTTCCGCCGCGCTGCGGGTGAGCATCACCGTCTCGCTCACCAGACCGTTGATCGAGTCAATGCAGAGATTCAGATTGTTTCGGATCCGGTTGAAATCGCCTTTGTATCTGTTTTCAGCCTGGGCATCCGTAATTTTTTCCGGAATATTGCCTTGGGCAATGCGCTCCACCGCGTCTGCGGTCATGTTGATCGGCGCGACAAATGCCTCAATCAGCGAATTGATTCCCCTGACCAATTCCTGCCATGCGCCCTCGAAAGCCTTTGCATCTCCCCGCGTGTCCAATCTGCCCTCACGCGCGGAGAGAATCAGCTCCTCTGTTTCCTTGAGAATCAGGTTCAGACGCCGGATCATCAGATTCATCGCTTTCATCAGCCGGTCATTGGCGGAACGCTCCCGGACTTCGGATTTCAGATTGCCGCCGGCAATTTCTTCCGCAATCCGCGTGATGTCGTTCACCGTGTCTGTCAGCAGATTCAGATTATTGCGTATCTCATTGAAATCGCCTTTATATTCTTCGGAAATCCGTTCGGGAATGTCTCCTTTGGAAATGCGTTCCAGACATGCCCCGGTCATGCGGATGGGAACTGTAAACGCGTCAATCACATCATTGATGCCTGTGACAAGTTCCTGCCAGCTTCCGGAAAACTTCTCCGCATCTCCCCGAACCGTCAACTGTCCTTCCCGAACCGCATCAATCAGGATGTCGGTTTCTCTGAGAAGACCGCTCATCGTATCGGTGAGCGTGTTCAGATTGTTTTTGATTTCATTGAAGTCGCCTTTATAAATTTTGGTGATTTTCTCAGGAATATCGCCTTTTGCAATGCGCTGAAAATGGGCGGCGGTCATGCAGAAGGGCGTGGAAAAAGCATCCAGCACATTGTTGATGCCGAGGGTCAGTTCCCGCCAGCCGCCCTTAAAATCTTGCGTATCGCATCGGAGATTCAGCCTGCCTTCCGAAACCGCCTGAAGCACCCGGTCGCTTTCTTTCAGCACATTGCCGATGGTTTTTGTCATCAGCCGGAACGCGTCCGCCAGAACGCCGATTTCATCTTTCCGGTGAATATAAACTTCTTTGCTGAAATCGCCGTCAGCAAGGGCATTGGCGATTTCGACAATATCGCTGATAGGACGGGTGATGCTTCGGGTCACAAACAACAGGATGATGAAAGCAATCAGCGTGCAGATGATGCTGATAAAAATGCTGCTGCCGATGTCAAAAACCGCTTTTTCCATCTGTCTGTCCGCAGATTCGGTGATTTTTTCCGTGGGAATGAGAATCCTGACAGACCATGCCCCCGCAGCGCCGCCTGTTTTCAGAGGCATGAAAACTTCAAGATGTTTTTCGGCGATTTCAACAGATTCCTCTCCCTTCTGTATGATTTCCAATTTGGCGTCAGCATCTTTTCCGAGAATGTCTTTTACGGATTTACCTGCCAGCTCGGGTTTTCCGCTTACGGCGATCAGAATGCCTTTGCTGCTGATGACCTGAATCTGTGCAGTTCCGTCATAGAGTTTCTCAACATTGTCAACGGATTTCTGAAGAATGTCAAGACGGAGTTCAATGCCGACCACGCCGCAGAATGTCTCGCCTGCAAGAATCGGCGCGGCAAGAGATGTGACCGGCGCAGACGCGCCTTTGATATTGCGCATCATCGGTTCTGTAACACACTCATTTCCGGTCTGCTTGGGAATCAGGTAGTAATCGCCTTTTTCATAATCGCTCAAAGGTTCAATAACCATATCGCCGCTGTCGTTTCTTTTGACGTAAGGAATGTAGCGGCCCGTTTTATCGTGCCCCGGTTCGTTTGCATAGCCTTTGTCCAATTCGTCAAACGCGTCCGGCTCCCAGCAGGTATAAACTCCGAGAAAATTCGGATTCTGCGCCAAAATGATTTTTAAAATACCGTTGACTTCTTCGCGTCCGATTTGAAGAGCGATGTTGTCATCCTTGACGCCGGAAAGCATCTGGGCAAGGGTTCGGGCCGTTTCAAGGCTTGCCTCCAATTCGGCGCGGATATGATCTGCCTGCTGTCCGGCAAGCGCGGCAGCGTATTTTTCAGCTTCTGCGACCGCTTGCTGTCTGGCAGTTTCCGCGCTGCCTTTCATCTCTCTCGCGAAATAGGAGATGATAAATATCGCCAGCATCGAAAGGCAGAGTCCCACCCAGATCATCATTTTTATTTTCAGTTTCATGGTTGTTGTTTCTCCGAGCAGTTTTGTTTCTCGCAAAGAACGCGAAGGGCGCAAAGGATACAAAGCTTTTTTTAGAGATTAACATTTGTATGTTACAGGAAAATCTTTGCGTTCTTTGCGTTCTTTGCGAGAAATTTTTTTTACCTGCCTGCTTTTTTCCAAAAGAGCTTGAACCCTTCCCGGGTCCGCTTGTCTAAAATTTCCCAGAGAATAAAATTATCCTTAAAAAAATTCGGATCGTTGAGATGAAAGGCTTCAATTTCTTCGGGTGTCAGCCGATCTCTGATCGCAAAACTGACCGGAAAAGCGCCCAGTGTTCTCACGACCTGCTCTGTCTGAAAATCCGGTCCGATCACATAATTCAGCCATTCTTCCGCGATGCGTTTCAGTTTGGGATTGTCTGCAAGCGTGTGGCTGATGAGCCATGCGTCCAAATACGCGGGCGTGCCTTCTTTGGGAAAAGCGGCTTTCCAGATTTCCCCCCGTTTGGCAAGCTCGGAAAAAGAAAATCCCCATGAAGCTGCCAATGATTTGCCCTGAAGCGTATCCGCATCGTCTATCGCCTCGTAAAATGCGCCGGTATTTTTGACCAGCAGTTTCAGTTTTTCAAGAAATTGCGGCGACACAACAGCATCATAGTCATAGATTTTGTTTTTGGGAACGCCCATTGCCAGCGCGGTGATGTTGACATTCACATCATAAAAAGACGAGCTGAGGACATATTTTCCGGCATATTTCGGATCCCAGAGGATGTTCCAGCTTGTCGGTGCTTCTTTGACCTGCGCGGTGTTATATCCCAGACTGTAACCGCCGTAGCAAAAAGGAATACCGTAAACTTCTCCCTTGTCTGTAAAGTAAACCGTTTTTTGGAGATCAGGATTTATATCCTTGAAATTCAGGATATTGTTCAAGTCAACAGGGATCGTGAGCTTGCCCTGAATGTATTTGTATCTGGGATCGGCAGGCAGATTGTTTGAAGCGGTAACCAGATCGGTTTCTTTGTTTTTCAATGCTTTATAAATATCCTCGACTTCGGATATGTGAGTCACCTTGACGTTAAGATCAACGCCGTGTTTGGCTTTGACAATCTGCTTAAAAGCTTCAATGTGCTTTTCCGGCGCATAGCCTTCATAAACCAGCATTCTCAGTTCTTCTGCCGCCGGCAGATTTGCCGGAGACATCAGAAGCATTCCCAGAAACATCAGAAAAAATATTTTTCTCATAATTCCTCCTTTTTTTTTGTTTCTCGCAAAGGACGCAAAGTCCGCAAAGAAAAAAAGATTTCTCGCTTCGCTCGAAATGACAATACATATAAATCTTTGCGCCCTTTGCGCTCTTTGCGAGAACTTTTTTATTTAATACCGCTCAAACTCCCCGGTGTCAAGATCATCTGCCTCCACGCCGCCGTCAAATATCTGTTTTTCCAAAACAAGAACCGACATTCTGTTTTCCGGCAAAGCGGAATTGTCTTTAACTGAAGATGTTTTTTCTGAAACGGTTCTGCGTGATTTTTCAAAAACTTTTATCAGCTTCTGTCTCACCGTGTCGGAAACGCGGAAAAACGATGCGGATTTGAGCAGCTGCTCTGCCTGAGCCGAAAAAATCCGGCTGGTGGAAGCCATTTCCTCCGTGGACGCGGCGTTTCGCTGAATGACCTGATCCAATTGCTGAATTGCCCGGTTCACCTGACTGATGCCGTCTGCCTGCTCCACGCCAGATGCGCTGATTTCCTGAACTAATTCCGCCGTCTTCTGTATGCCTGCCACCATATCTTTCAGAAGCCTGCCCGTTTCCTCCGCAATTTCCACGCTGGAAATCGAAAGGGTCCCGATTTCCTGCGCCGCGCGCTGGGTGTGTTCCGCGAGCTTGCGGACTTCCGCTGCCACCACGGCAAAGCCTTTGCCGTGTTCGCCGGCGCGGGCCGCCTCAATCGCGGCATTCAAAGCCAGCATGTTGGTCTGGCGGGCGATTTCCTCGATGACACGGATTTTGTCCGAAATGCGCTTCATGGCATGAACCGTATCATTGACCGCTTTTCCGCCCTCCTGCGCATCCTGTGCGGCTTTCATGGCAATCGCGGAGGTTTCCCTTGCATTGTCCGCGTTCTGCGTCACCATGCTGCTCATCTGTTCCATCGAACTGGAAATTTCCTCAATGCTCGCTACCTGCTGAGATGTCCCCTGTGAAACCTGCTCCGCGCCGGCGCTGAGTTCTTCGCTGCCGCCTGCCACATGCTCCGCAGCCTTCTGAACGCTGACGGCAAAACGGCTGAGATTTTCGATCATGCGGTTGAGGCTGTTTCGGATATTGTCAAAATCGCCTTTGTACTTATTTTCAGCCTGGGCATCCGTGATTTTATCAGGAATATCGCCTTTAGAAATGCGGCAATATAAGCGGCGGTTGTATTCAGGGGACCCACGACCGCATCCAATGTGTTGTTGACGCCCGTAAGGATGCCGGCATATTCGCCCCTGAACCTTTCCGCATCTCCCCGTGTGCCGAGTTTTCCATCCAATGCCGCATCTGTGAGCCGGTTGATGTCCCGTACAATGCTTTGCGCTGTGCCGACCGTTTTTGTCAGCGATTTGCCGAGCATGTCTTTTTCCGAAAGAATATTGACTTCTGCGGACAGATCGCCGTCTGCGACTTTTTCCGCCACATGAACCGTTCCCCGAAGATTACGGATCAGACGGTTGAGACTGTTCCGAATATTGTTGAAATCTCCCTGATATTCTTCCTCAATTTCATCGGGAAAATCCCCTTCGGAAATTCGGTTCATATATTCCGCCGCCACGCCCAGCGGTCCGATCACCGCATCCAATGTGGCATTGATGCCTCTCACAATCCGGGCATAATCGCCGCTGAATTTCTTTTCATCGCCCCGTGCGCCGAGTTTTCCTTCCGAGGCGTTTTTTGTGAGCATGACCGTTTCCGCGACCAGACCGTTCACCACGTCAATGCAACGGTTCAGATTGTTTTTGATTTCATTGAAATCACCTTTGTACTTATTTTCAGCCTGGGCATCTGTGATTTTATCAGGAATATCGCCTTTTGCAATGCGGTCAAGCGATGCGGCTGTCATACGGATCGGTGAGACAAACGCGTCAATCAGCGCGTTGATGCCGGAAACAAGTTCCTGCCAGCCCCCGGAAAATGCCTCGCCGTTGCCCCGTGCTTCCAAACGACCGTCCTGAACCGTATGCACCAGATCATTGACTTCTTTCAAAACGGCTTTGAGTCTTTTAATCATCAGATTCAATGCCTTCATCAGACGGTCATTTGCGGAACGCTCGGCTGCGTCCACCGTCAGATTTCCGGCGGCAATTTCCTCGGTAATCCGGGCGGTTTCATTCATCGCCCGGATCAGCATGTTGAGATTGTTTTTGATTTCATTGAAATCACCTTTGTATTCTTTTGTGATTTCATCCGGAATCTCGCCTTTGGAAATCCGATCTATCGTGGCAGCGGTCATGTAAAAGGGAGAAACAAAGGCATCGAGAACACCGTTCACACCGATGATGAGATTCTGCCATCCGCCCTGAAAGGCTTCGGCATTGCCCCGTGTGCTGAGTCTGCCTTCGTTCACCGAGCGGATCAGAGCGTTTATCTCTTCCAGAACCTTGCCGATGGCGCCGGTCATGTTCCGAAACGCGTCTGCCAGATGTCCGATTTCATCCTGCTGACGGATAAAGATTTCCCTGCTGAAATCGCCCTGAGCAATGGCGTTAGCCGTTTCCACAATATCTATGACGGGCCGCGTAATGCCTTTGGTGACAAACCATATAATCGCCGAAAGGAGTATAAGCGCCAATGCGGTCGCCAAAGAGAAAATCAGTTTGATGCGATTCAGGGGCTGAAGAAATTCTGCGGTCTCGGCTGTGGCTAAAACGCTCCACTCTTTTCGGGGATAGCTGTGAAATACCGCAATTTTGTTTTTTCCTTTCCATTCATAAAAAACCCGCCCGCTTTTTGCGGACAATATCTGTTTGCCGAAATCAAATTCGGAAATATCCGTTTCCAGAATCATCTCTTTATCGGGATGGGCAAGCACTTTGCCCGCTTTATCCACAATGGACAGCGCGCCGGTTTCCCCGAATTTCTGTTTGGCGATCATGGTATCTGCAAAATAGTTGAGTTCAATGGCGGTTCCCATAATGCCGATAAGTTCGCCGTTTTCCATGATCGGCGCGGTCAGCAGTGCGACGGGTCTGCCGGTTGCCGGAGATTTCGCAACATCACCCACCCATATCTGCTTTTCCCGGGTTTTTTTAATATTAATCCCATAAACCGGATGCGATTCCAAATTCATTCCGACCGTCAGACGGTGGGATGCCATAAAAATGACGCCGTCTTTGTGTATCAGCAGAAGCGCCTCATAAACAGGCGAAAGTTTGTTGTATTCGGTGAGCCGTTCCTGCGCCTCTTCCAGACGCAGACCTTTGCAGGCGGCGAGGAAGAGTTTGTCTTTGCTCAGAACCACGACTTCTCTTTCCCGGTCGTCGAGCCAGAGTCCGAGTATGTCAGTGGTTTTCTGAACCATCTGCTGCATGTGGTCTTCCTGACCTCTCAAAATCGCGCTTGAAGATTCGTGATAAGAAATGACCGCCAGCGCAATAATGACAGCAGCGGTTATGGGAATCACCATTATCAGCAGTTTGTTTCTGAATTTCATGTTTCTTATCATCAGATTGTCCTCCTCTGGGGGTAAAAGGTGAGGGGTGCGGGGTCAGGGGATTCACCCCGAACCTCGAACCCCGAACCTCTTTATTCTTCCCTGATATGCGCCGCCAGATGCCCCAGTTCCGGGAAGATCAGCGACTGACATGCCAACTGACAGGCTTTCAGGCTTCCGGGCATACAGAATACCAATGTCTTTCCGACAATACCGGCGGCGGCACGGGACAGCATGGCAGCCGAACCGATGTCGGCAAAACTGAGCTGGGCAAACAGAACGCCGAATGCCGTAAGTTCTTTATCAAACAGCGGCCGCACAGCCTCAATCGTCACATCTTTGGGACTGACACCCGTGCCGCCGGTCAGCAGCAGGGCATCAGGCGCATGTTCCCGAATCGCTTTCCTGACGGTTTCAGCTATGGTTTCAGCATGATCCGGAATCACCGTGTGAAGCACTGCCTTGTGTCCCGCTGTTTCTGCCTGCGCTTTGATCCAATGACCGCTTTTATCTTCCGCCAAAGTTCGGGTGCTGGAAAGCGTCACAATACCGATGCTGAGATGTTTTACTGCTTTTTCTTTGTGTTCTTTGGTTGACATGCTTTTACTCCCCTTCAATCAGAACCTGTTCAGAACTGTCATAATCCGCAAGCAGGACATTCACCGTCTCCGAATGCCGGGTTTCCACAAATTTCCCCACATAATCCGCCTGAATCGGAAGCTCTCTGTGACCCCGATCCACAAGGACAGCCAGCTCGATCCGAGCCGGACGCCCGAAATCTATGAGCGCATCCATTGCCGAGCGCACGGTGCGCCCTGTAAACAGCACATCGTCAACCAGAACAATCTGCTTTTCATCCACGGAAAAAGGGATTTCCGTAAGCTGCACCACCGGATTATGGCTGATGCGGGTCCAGTCGTCACGGTAGAGCGTGATGTCCATATCGCCGGTGAGGATTTCAACGCCCTCAAATGTATGAATTTTTTTCTGAATCCGCTTGGCAAGATAAACGCCCCGGGTCTGTATGCCGATCAGCGCAAGACGCTCTGTTCCTTTGTGTTTTTCAAGAATCTCATGGGTGATTCGCGTCAACATGCGGTCTATTTCGGACGCGTCCAAAATTTTATGTGACTTTTTACTCATTTTTCATCTCCGTCTCAGGATTAAGACATTCTGATCTGTTATATTACCTGCTGTTTATTTTCAAGAAAAAAAATCATCGGTCATTTTTAATTGATACTGAATACATATAAATTATTTAAAAATACCTTGATTTTACCTGAAGTTTTCCGTATTGTAAACACGAAAATATAAAGCGGCGGCATTTCTCATTTTGACGTAAAGCGGGTTTGTCTGTTTTCAGCCCGGGCCGCTTTGCATAAAGGGAGATTCCGGCTGTTTCCGCAGACAATGTTCAACGCAGTTTTTCAA
>DZCT01000097.1 GCA_022736535.1 Desulfatirhabdium butyrativorans
ATTATATTCTCTTATTACTTTCATAAAAATACTGATTCTGTATCCGTATTTTATCCGAAGCAGTCATGTAAAGGCAAATCTCGTTATGGCAGATATTTTATACACCTGTTTTCAATCAAAACTTGAAGATGCTGTATATAAGCGATTTTTTGCAAAACTTCCCTCCGATATTCAAAGCAGAATCAATCGCTATGTCAGGTGGCAGGACCGGCAGGCAGGCATCTTCGGGAAACTCCTTCTGTCGGCAGGACTTGAAAAATACGGATACCCTTCTGATTGTTTAAAAAACCTCTTATACAATAAGTTCGGAAAGCCATTTCTTGACAAAAAAATTGATTTCAACATCTCGCATTCGGGCGAATATGCGGTCTGCGCTGTTACCGGGCGGGGGGCTGTGGGTATAGATATTGAAAAAATAAGAAATATTGACTTGTCGGATTTTGAAAGATACATGACGCCCCATGAATGGGAACATATAAAAAACAGCGAGAATCCTTATGAAAAATTTTATGAATACTGGACCCTGAAAGAAAGTGTGATGAAAGCTTACGGGCAGGGATTATCTGTTCCGCTGAAAGATATTTGCGTGGATAAAGAGCGCGTCAGTCTCTATGAGACGATTTGGTTTGTAAAGGAGGTGAGTCTTCATTGTGACTATAAATGTCACATTGCTGTGAATGTAACACCTTTTGAACTGAACATAAAAAAAATTGATTTTTATCAGGAGGCAATATGATGAAAAAAGTATCGGGCTATGTTTTGTGTCTGTTTATAGCAGGCATCCTTGTTTTTCCGGCATTGCCGTCGGCGCAGGAGCAGGGCAGTCAGCCTGCCGAAACATCGGAAACCGGAAAAGCCGCCGACCTCGGCGAATGGTGGCTGAGAAATCCGCTGACATACAAGCCGGTTCCGGAGCAGTTTCTCTATCATCTGGAAGCAGATTACAGTTGGACGCGCAATACCGGCAACCAGACAGACGACAGTCATTCACTCAGCGCGCTGCTGACGCTGAGAAAGAAAATATTTACCTACAATCTCAGATACACCTTTGACAAGCAGAATTCCGCCAAACGCGGCAACCCGCCCAAACAGGACATGAACGTAACGCTTCGGAAAAGCACCAAACATGAAATCCACAATGATTTCAGAGTCGCGCTCACGGAGCATCTGTTTTTCTCGCCCGGCATCTTCTGGCTTGAAGATGATTATTCCCAAATCAAAGACCGATATACCTATTATGCAGGCTTCGGCTACGCGCTGGTCCCTCATCCGAGGCTGCGGGTGAATGTTTTCGGGGCTTACGCTTATGAAGAACTGGATTACATAGACGACTATCATGAAGTTTACAAGCTGCTGGAAGACTGGGAAAAAGAAGCCTCTGCACCGGATTATGACCCGGGAACCAAACGCTCGAAGCTGATTTATCTTTATGAGGACGTCCGATTTTATCTGACCCGCTCGGTTGCGCTGAATCACAGCATGAAATATTTCAGAGATACGGATGACAGCGACAAATATCGCTGGAATTTTTCTGTGGGCGCGGACATCAAAATTACCGAGCATATTCTTGCCACGTTCAATTACAACGAAGATTACGACAACGCGCCTGAAAGCATTATGGGACTCCGCAAAAGGGACACTTCGATAGGCGCGGGGGTAAAGCTGAGTTTTTAAAAAACGCCGGTTAAAAGCGGGATTTGACAAGCTTCGGAAAGTTGTCAAATCTTTTATTCATCGGGGGAAATATTGAACCGCCGAGCATGACCGAATCACAACAGGGGAGGCTAAAGTCGTTATGGAGAAAGAGCAGACTGAACGGGATTCGACAGCAGAACAGAATGAAATCAGTAAGGTTATAAGAAATCATGTAATGGGATCAATGGGAGTCGGTCTGATACCGCTGCCGTTGCTGGATTTGGCGGCACTCATGGGTATTCAGTTGAATATGCTCAGAAGGCTTGCCAATTCGTACAATATTCCCTTTTCCAAAGATAAGGGAAAGAATGTGCTGGCTTCCCTGATAGGGGCAGGCATTTCACTGCCGATTGCGACGACCCTTTCCAGCCTTGTCAAAGCGGTTCCGCTCATCGGTCAGGCAGCGGGCGCGCTGTCGCTTCCCGCCACAGCCGGCGCGTCCACCTATGCAGTGGCAAAGGTATTTACGCAGCATTTTGCATCCGGCGGCACTTTCCTCGACTTCGATCCGGAGAAAGTCAAAGCCTATTATTTTGAAATGCTTAAAGAAGGAGAAAAGATTGCCTCCGAGTTGAAGGAGCAGGAAAAACAGGCGGAAGAAAAGGCTGAGACCGATCCGGATGAAAAGACGCAGGCGGAAATCTCCGTTGCCGAGGACCCGCCGAAAGAAGAAATTGCCCTTGCAGACACGATGCCGGAGCCGGAAAATGCTGTTGAAGCAGAAGGAACTGAGGCAGATTCGGAAAAAAAATCGGAAAGTATGTTCAGTTCCGCTGCTGTTCGGAAAGATGAGAGCAAAGCTGAAGATTCGACTGTCGTTTACAGTGCATCAGGTGAAGGGGGGATTGACGGAAATGATGCAGAGGAAAGCATGGGGACGAATGCGGATGGCAGCATTGAAAATGAAGAAACCGCAGGTGCTTTCAGATCAAAGCGGGGAAAGAAGGCAAAGAAAAAAGGGTAATATAAAAGGATTGGCTTTTTGTGCTGATAACAAATTGAGTTTCTTTGAGAAACTCAGTTCAGCCTATTTTACAGAATAGGCGTATTTCAATTCGGATTCATTTATTAACTTGCATGGGAGGAAGTAAAAATGGGAAAAGTAGAAGGTATGACTGAAGAAAAAAAAGAAGCTCCGAAAAAAGTGCTGTCAACGTCCGAAGAAGTCAGCAAGATTGTCAGAAATCATGTGGTGGGTTCCATGGGCGTCGGGCTGATTCCAATCCCGCTGGTTGATATTGTGGCGCTGACAGGCGTTCAGCTCAATATGCTGAGAAAGCTGGCAAAAGCTTACGGCATTCCCTTTTCCAAAGACAAAGGAAAAAATGTGCTGGCATCTCTGCTCGGCGCGGGGATGTCGGTCCCTATCGGAACCACACTGAGCAGCCTTGTCAAGGCGGTGCCGGTGGTGGGACAGGCAACCGGCGCGCTGACCATGCCGGTGACAGCCGGCGCGGTGACTTACGCGATAGCAAAGGTATTTACACAGCATTTTGCATCAGGCGGGACTTTTCTGAATTTTGATCCGGAAGCCGTCAAAGAATATTATATGGAAATGCTGAAAGAAGGCGAAAAAGTCGCCGGTGATTTGAAGCAGGAAACTCCGGCTGCCTGAAAAGTGTGATTTTTTAAAAATTCCCCCCGGCTTTCGGCTCGGGGGAATTAGAATAACATCTCGCAAACACGCTGAAAAGCGCAATTGTAAAGCGAATTTTTAATTCGCTTTTGAAGCGATTTGTAAAATCGCTTTACTGAGGTGTACCCCTGCTTTGCGGACGCTGTGCTTTTGCGATAATTTTTTTTACATATCCTGTTTTTATCCGTTCTTTCCCTTTCCATACAGATTGCAGCAGGCAATGAATATATTTTCATCTGTCTGAATTAACTTTAAAATAAAAAATAATTGAAAAAGAGTTAAAAAAAGCTTGACGATTATTTATTAATCGTGTATTAACGATTAATAAATAATCGTCAATGCAAAAACTTTCTTTTCAGACAGTTTAAAAATAAAGAGGATTTTCGATGTGATGCCTTATATTTCTTTAACAAAGGCGGCATTAAACGGGAAAAACGGAAATTCGGAAGATGATGAGAAGCGTCTTACGGAAAAAAGAAAGAAAATTTTCCGCCATCCGGTTCGGGACAGAATACTGGGGATTCTCAGGGACGGCAAAGCCCGCACCCAGAGCGATCTGGGCAAAATTTTAACGATGTCCAATGCGGCAGTGCATTACCATGTGAAATTATTACTCGAAGTCGGCATTATCAAGCTGCACAGCACCCGGCCCGGACCCAACGGCATTACCGAGAAACTCTACGCCGTGGATACCGAAAACTGGCCCGTGGCTTCCGAAGATGATGTGAATTACTACATTGATTACATGGTCTCATGGATGAACGAGAGACATCGGGAAGGCGTGAATATCCTGAAATCGGAAAGAGACGACATGCCGCCTTTTCTTGCCGGAAGTTATTCCGTAAGTGCGCCGATGCCGGAACTGCTTCAGTTCAAACGGGAGGTTGAAAAACTTTTCAACGACTTTTATATGAAATACGAGGATGCGGGAGATGAAAAGAAATGCCTGCAAAAAATCAGTTTTTGCAAAAAAGAGACATTTGCCGTGACCTTCGCCATACTGCCCTCCCGTGAGAAAAAAGCAGAAGATTCACGCAACATTCTGGAGTTTGAACCTGATGCAAAAGAATCTTAAAAACGCTATGTCTTTCATTTCAAATAAAAAAACAGCATTCGCATTTTCAGGACTCGGCGCGCAGTGGAAAAACATGGGCGCGGGGCTGCTTGAAAAAGAAGCGGTTTTCCGAGACAAAGTTCTGGAATGCGACAGCCTGTTCAGGCGATATACGGCGCAGTCGGTGATGGAAGCCATTACCGCATCGCCGATGGACCGCCTTGAGGTCGCGCATCGCTGTACGGTCGCGGTTCAGATCGGGCTTGTGGAACTGCTCCGCAGTTGGGGCATTGAAGCCAATGCTGTTGTGGGACACAGCGCGGGCGAAGTGCCCGCGGCTTATACAGCCGGTATTCTTACGCTGGAAGATGCGATCAAAGTGGTCTGGCATCACAGTCTTCTGATTGAAAAAGCAAAGGGCAAAGGCAAAATGCTGTTTATCGCGCTGCCGGTGAGCGAAGTGCAGGATACGATACTGAAGCAGTATCAAAATCTCTCGCTGGCGGCGGTGAACAGCCCGAAATCCACGGTCTTATCGGGCGGAGAAGAACTTTCGGAGATAAAAGCCTCTTTGGAGGCAAAAGGAGTTTTCTGCCGTCTGCTGAGAATGGACTTGGGTTTTCACAGCCCGCAGGTTGAGCCGTATCTCCCTGAATTTAAAGCAGTATTGAAAGATATTCGTCTTCATCCGCCGAAAATTCCCATCTATTCCTCTTTTCACGGAACCTTCAGCACAAAGACGGATGACTACAACGGCGAGTACTGGGCCGAGCATATCCGCAAACCTGTGCAGTTTGCGCCTGTTATTCAGGAAATGATTGCAGACGGTTATCGTATTTTTATTGAAATTGCGCCGCATTCGGTCTTGTCGGATTCTATTCACGAATGTTTTGAGAATCAAATCGGCGGGAGCGGGAAATCGGATTATCTCATTGTTGACACGCTGAAAAGAGAGACAGACGAAAAAGAAAAGCTGCTGGAATCTCTGTCTGTTCTGTATTCGGCAGGCTACACCTTTGACTGGAAAAAATTCAGACCCGAAGACGAAAACAACATCAGATTGCTTGCAGAAGCGCGCAGAAAAGCCGCGCCCCCACTTCTCACTTCTCACTTCCCACTTCTCAATTTACCCTCTCTCATCAAAGCGTGCATACATGAGGTTTCCAATCAGACGATTTCCGCTCCGGATGACCCTCGCACGGGTTTTCTTGAAATGGGAATGACTTCTCTGATGGCGGTACGGCTGAAGCGGCTGATTGAAGCTGAATTAGACATTTCGCTTCCGACGACATTGCTGTTTGACTACCCGAATATCAGTATTTTGACGGATTATCTCAAGTCCAGAATGTCGTCAGAGCCGGAAGCGTCAGCGACCGGACTGAAGGTTTCACTCGCTGACGCTCGTGGCTCTGAGCCGGTCTATAGCGCGGGGACTTCTGACCCCATTGCCGTCATTGGCATGGGATGCCGATTTCCGGGAGGCGCGGACAATCCTGATTTGTTTTGGGAACTTTTGAAAAGCGGCAAAAATGCAATCACAGAAATTCCCTCAGAACGCTGGAATGTTGACGAATATTTTGACTCTGACCCGGATGTACCCGGCAAAAGTTATGTCCGATGGGGCGGATTTGTCTCTGATACCTATATCAGAAATTTTGACGCGGCTTTTTTCAGAATGTCTCCCAAAGAAGCTGAGTCATTAGACCCTCAGCAGCGGATGCTTTTGGAAGTTTCCCATGAAGCCATTGAAAATGCAGCTATTCCGGTTCACAGCCTGAGCAAAAAACAGGTCGGCGTTTATATCGGTCTCAGCACAGATGACTACAAGGGCGCGCATCTGTGGTCCGGCGATCCGAACCGCATGGATGCCTATTCTGCCACAGGTTCTATGTATAATGCGGCTGCGGGGCGTTTGTCTTATCTCTTGGATTTGAAGGGACCGAATTTTCCTGTGGATACCGCTTGTTCTTCTTCTTTGGTGGCGATTCATACGGCTTGCCAGAGTCTGCGGAACGGAGAATCCGAAATGGCATTAGCCGGCGGCGTCAATGCGATGGTCAGTCCGAATCTTTTTGTTTATTTTTCAAAATTGGGCGCGCTGTCGCCGGACGGACAATGCAGAGCCTTTGACGCAGGCGCAAACGGATACGTGCGGGGCGAAGGCTGCGGCGTTCTTGTTTTGAAGCGGCTGTCCGACGCTATATCTCACGGAGACCGTATTCTCGCGCTGATCCGAAGTTCAGCGTTAAATCACGACGGCGCCAGCAGCAGTTTTACCGCGCCCAACGGCACAGCGCAAGCGGAAGTCATTCGTCAAGCCTTGAGAAACGGCAGGCTTTCCCCTCAAGATGTGAGTTATGTGGAGGCGCACGGCACCGGCACCGCGCTCGGCGATCCCATTGAACTTCGCGCGCTTGGTGAAGTCTATGGAACAGGACGAGATAAAGACAAGTCATTGATTGTCGGCTCGGTCAAGGCAAATATCGGGCATTTGGAAGCGGCTGCCGGCGTGGCAGGCGTGATAAAGGCGATTCTCGCTTTGAGAAATGAGGCAATTCCGCGCCAGTTACATTTCAACACGCCGAATCCCTATATCTCATGGGAGGAATTGTCTGTCAAAATTTCGACTGATATGACGCCGTTGCCCAAAAGCGGTCAGCCGCGTATAGCGGGCGTGAGTTCTTTCGGATTCAGCGGAACCAACGCGCATGTTTTGATAGAAGAGGTGAGGGGTCAGGGGTCAGGGGGCAGAGGTGAATCTTCAATATCTCGTGCGAGTCATATCTTGACGCTTTCAGCGAAGAATGACAACGCGCTGAAAGAATTGGCGTCAAGCTATGTAGCATATTTGTCTCAAGACAATACACCGGATATAGCGGATATTTGCTACACAGCAAACACGGGCAGAACGCATTTTACGCATCGTCTCGCGGTTGTCGGCGAGTCAAAAAACGAGATAAAAGAAGCACTGCTGAAACGCAAGAGTCAGCACCCCGAACCTCGAACCCCGAACCCCGAACCTCGCGTCGTTTTCCTGTTCACCGGACAAGGCTCGCAGTATCCGGGCATGGGAAAGCAGCTTTACGAGACGCAGCCGGTTTTCAGAAATGCGCTTGACAAATGTGAGGAACGTCTGCGCGCTTATCTGGAAAGACCTTTGCTTGAAGTCATGGGAATAAGCAATTCTCAATCCGCAACAGACGGGCTTCTGGATGAAACGGCATACACTCAGCCTGCCATCTTTTCGCTGGAATATGCGCTTGCGGAACTCTGGCGTTCATGGAAGATTCTGCCTTTTGTCATGGCGGGACACAGCATCGGCGAATATGCGGCAGCGTGTGTCGCGGGCGTGTTTTCGTTTGAAGATGCTGTGAAGCTTGTTGCGGCAAGAGGTCGGTTATTGCAGTCATTGCCGGAGCGGGGCATGATGGCAGCCGTGTTTACGGAGGAAAATCGGGTGGCAGACGCTATTGTAGCGTACCGGGACAGCGTATCTCTCGCTACGGTGAATGCGCCAGCGAGCGTTGTGATCTCCGGCGATGAAAAAGCTGTGAAAGAGATATTGGATACGCTGAAAAAGCAAGGTGTGAAGTCAAAGCAGTTGAAAGTATCTCATGCCTTTCCCTCTCCGCTGACCGAGCCGATTCTGGAGCAATTCAGAAGCATTGCCTCGGGAGTGAAATATAACTCGCCTGAAATTCCGATTGTCTCCAATCTCACAGGAAAAATCGTGAGAGAAGAAGACATTACTTCTCCTGAGTATTGGACCCGGCATATCCGTGAATGCGTGCGCTTTTACGATACCATGAAAACGCTGTCTCAGGAAGGCAATGAGATATTTTTGGAAATCGGCGCAACCGCAACGCTCATCGGTCTGGGCAAACAGTCTTTCCCGGAAAACAAATATCTCTGGCTTCCCTCATTGAAAAAAGGAAGCGACGACGGGCGTGAGTTATTGCATTCGCTTTCGGAATTGTATGTTCGAGGATTTGATATAGATTGGACAGGCTTTGATCAGCCTTATCCCCGGCAAAAAGTAACACTCCCGAATTATTCTTTTCAACGCCGGAAATTCTGGATGGATCCGGTAGTCAAAAATGACTCGGAGGCGGTGCCTCGAATTTCGGCATCTGACGATTCTTATCATCTTTTTATCGGGCAGAAAATTACCTCGCCGGCTTTGGAGAATACTGTTATTTTTCAATCGCAGTTCAATGCGGAAAAGCCCTTATTTCTCAAAGAGCATATTATTTATGACGAGATTATCTCGCCTGCGGCTGCGCATCTTTCTATGCTTCTGTCCGCGTCAAAGTCAGTGTTCGGCGATTCCCGATGCGTTCTTGAAGAACTGAATTTTATCAAACCCTTGACCGTAAGCGGTCCGAGAAATGTGCAGTTGATTCTTGAAAATGTGAATGCTGAGGAATGCCGTTTTCAAATTGTTTCTTCAGACAGCAACAGCAGTGAATGGCTGACCCATTGCACCGGAAATATTTCCAATCACTCTGAACCCCGGACGAAAGCAGGTTCGGGGTCAGAGGTCAGGGGTCAGGGGACTCCCCGAACCCCGTACCCCGAACCCCGAATCTCTCTTGACGAGATAAAGTCAAGGTGTAAATCTGAGATAACAGGTTCTGATCTTTATGAGAAATTCAGACGCGGCGGTTATCAGTTAGGTCCGGCGTTTCAGTGCATCGAACAGGGCTGGAGCGGAAAAGGAGAAGCTGTAACACTTCTGAAAATAAAGAAAGACATCTCTGACCGCGCTGTTTATGAGATTCACCCGGGCCTGATAGATTCCATGCTCCAAAGCATGGTTTTCGGCGCTGTCTCATCTCTTGATGAGATGATTGAGAAAGGCAAGGTGCTGATTCCCTTCGGTCTATCGAAATTTCAAGTTTACGCTGATATTGTCGGGGACAGGCTTTGGTGCTACGCCGGAGCAAAACAGAAACAAGGCTTTATTGAAGGAGACATTAGGGTCTGTGACGAAGCAGGAAATCCCTTAGTCAGCGTTGAGGGACTGATTGTGAAACTGACCGACCGTGCGGCTTTGTTAAAAAATAATCGCCGTGAAAATCGTTTCTACACAGTCGAATGGCAGGAACTTGCTCGACCCCGAACCCCGAACCCCGAACCTCTAATCTCGTTCCTTCTTTTCTCAGACCGGAAGGGCATCGGCAAGAGATTGGCAGAATATCTCATAAAGCAGGGGAGTCATTGTATCTCGGTATTCCGAGGCGAGCAATATGCACGCCATGATAGTAATACTTTTTGCATCAATCCCTTGTCAGCCGAAGATTTTCATCGTGTCTTCGATGAGATTTCAGACAACAATTTTAAAGAGCAATGTCATATTCTGTTTTTATGGGGATTGGATTCGCCGGAGATTGAAAATCTGACGACCGACAGTCTGGAAGACTATTACAAATATACTTTCGGAAGTCTTCTTTGTCTGATTCAGACAATGGCGGAACAGAGCCGGAACGGAGCAATCTGGCTGATGACTCAACAGGCTCAGTCCGTGAACGGAAATGCGGCGTCTTTGTCTCCAGCGCAGTCTCCGCTGTGGGGAATGGGCAAAGTCATATCGCTTGAACATCCTGATATTTGGGGCGGTCTCATTGATCTGGATGCCGAGGTGAGTGATTCGCATCTTGATATGCTCATACATGAGATATTGAGTAAAACAGATCAGGATCAAGTCGCATTCAGAGACGGCAACAGGCGTTATGAAGCCCGTCTTCGTAGGGACACCCCGCCGGCGAGCCACTACAAATCGGATCACAAGGAAACCGTATTTGTCCGTGCAGACGCCTCATATCTGATTACCGGCGGTCTCGGCTCATTGGGATTGCTGCTTGCGCGATGGCTTGTAAACGAAGGCGCACGCTGTTTACTTCTTTTAGGAAGAAATGCGCCCTCAGATGCTGCCAAAGCAGTCATTGAGGAATTGGAACAGAAAGGCGCGAATATCGTTGTTCTGAATGCAGATGTCTCAAATGTAGAAGAACTTTCCACCGCTCTGGATGCGGCATTCGGAAATTCCAATTTTCAAATTCCTCACCTGAAAGGCATTATTCATGCCGCAGGTGTCACAGATGACGGCATGTTGATTCAGCAGAACTGGGAGCGTTTCCGCAAGGTCATGGAGGGAAAAGTCAAAGGCGCATGGAATCTTCATCAAATTACACGGAACTATGACTTGGATTTCTTTGTGATGTTCTCATCCGCGGCTTCTGTTCTGGGTAATCAGGGACAGTCAAGCTATGCCTCGGCAAATGCGTTTTTAGATGCGCTGGCGCATTACAGACAGGGGATAGGGCTGCCTGCAACCAGCATTAACTGGGGCCCGTGGGATAAGGCAGGCATGGCGGTCTCGCAAAACGCGGTACAGAGCCATCTGATCCGACAGGGATTTGCTTATATTCAGCCTGAAGACGGGCTGAAATATGTTAAGGAAATTCTCTCCGAAAAAATAGCTCAGGTCAGCGTGATAGATTGCGACTGGAACAAGTATTCGGCATACATCGGAGACAAAAAGTCCGGGTTCTTTTCGGAACTGATTAAAAACCGGAAATCCGACGATGAAAAGAAAAAAGAAGTCTCGGAAATATTGCTTATTTTCAGAAAAGCTTCGGCTGAGAAAAGAGCAAAAATACTGTCTGATTTTGTTCAGGAAACCGCAGCAAAGGTGAGAGGTTCGGAGAAAAAACCGGATATAAACCTGCCCCTGATGGAGCAGGGATTTGACTCTCTCATGGCGGTTGAACTGCGGAACCGCCTGAAAGACAGTTTGGAGAGATCATTGCCTGTAAGTCTTTTGTTTAATTATCCGACTATTCGGGATATCGTGAATTATCTGCAAACACTTCTTGGCAAAACGCTGAACGAAAGGTCCTCGGCTTCCGAATCTGCCGTAGAAACGCATATTCCCGAGACACTGGTTGCAGATGATGTTTTGAAAGAAATAGAGGGACTGATCAATGGATAACAAAACTGAGCAGAAATATATAGAGACCTTACAGAAGGCTTCAGGCAGAATTAAGGACTTGCTTCGGGAAGTCGAAGCCTTGAAAAAGAAAGAGCCGATAGCGGTCATCGGAATGGCATGTCGTTTCCCCGGAGGAGCGAATAATCCTGAAAAGTTCTGGGAATTATTGGAGAAAGGTGTTGACGCCGTTACTCAGGTACCGCCGGATCGTTGGGATGCAAAAAAATACTACGATCCCGATCCGACCGCGGCGGGAAAAATGTACACTGCTATGGGCGGCTTTCTCGACATTCCCGTTGATCAGTTTGACGCTTCTTTTTTTAATATCTCACCGAAGGAGGCAAGCCGCTTAGACCCTCAGCAGCGTCTGCTGTTGGAAATCACTTGGGAAGCTTTGGAAAATACCGGCGTCAACCCGGCTTCGCTCAAAGGGAGCAATACCGGTGTGTTCCTCGGCATTTCAGGCGACGATTATTCGGATTCTCGCAGAATCCCTAAGCTTTACGATAAGATAAATGCCTATTCCATCACGGGAACGACTTTCAGCACCGCAGCCGGCCGTATCTCATATTTCTTAGGGCTTGAAGGTCCCTGTATGGCGGTGGATACTGCCTGTTCTTCATCATTAGTATGTCTTCATCTCGCGTGTCGGAATTTGCAGTCAAAAGAATCCGATGCAGCATTGGTGGGGGGTGTGATGTTAGACATTTCCCCTGCAACGCATATCTGCTTTTCCAAGCTTCAGGCTATTTCTCCCGACGGACTATGTAAGACATTTGACGCTTCGGCAGACGGCTACTCAAGAGGAGAAGGCTGCGGGGTTGTCGTCCTGAAACGTCTTTCAGATGCTGTGAAACACGGCGACAGAATTCTTGCTGTCATCAAAGGCAGCGCAGTCAATCAGGACGGAAAAAGCAGCGGGCTGACCGCGCCCAACGGTCTTGCCCAGCAGAAAGTCATTCTCAGAGCAATGGAGGACGCGGGAATATCTCCTTCCGATATTGACTACATAGAAGCGCACGGCACCGGCACGGCTCTCGGCGATCCCATTGAAGTCGAAGCGGTGGGAAATGTCCTGAGCCATGGGCATTCCAAAGAAAATCCGCTGATGATCGGTTCGGTAAAAACAAATATCGGGCATCTGGAATCGGCTTCGGGAGTCGCGGCTCTGATGAAAGTGATTCTCTCTTTTCAGCATGAAGCCATTCCGCCGAACCTTCATTTTAAAACGCCCAGCCCGTATATTGCTTGGGATGATCTGCCCGTAAAAGTGCCGACGCAACTGATACCTTGGCTCAAATCCGACAAGCCGCGTATTGCCGGTATCAATTCTTTCGGTTTCAGCGGCACCAATGTGCATGTTGTAGTCGAAGATTGGGTTCGGGGTCAGGGGTCAGAGGTCAGGGGTGAGGCATCCTCATACCTCATACCTCATACCTCACACCTCTTATCTCTTTCAGCGAAAAACGAAAAGGCATTGGCAGAGCTTGCTGCCGCATACACAAAATATCTTGCTGAACCGTCTGCGGATATAGCCGATATTTGCTATACCGCCGCTGTCGGACGCGACCATTTTGAATA
>DZCT01000098.1:0-8101 GCA_022736535.1 Desulfatirhabdium butyrativorans
GCCGATTTTCCATTTTTCCGAACTCCTCTCGCTCGCGCTGGGTGCGGATGATTATAAAGACTGGTTTTCCCGGCATCTCGTGGATCCCCGCCCGTTGCTGAAAGCAAAACGGCTGATTCCCTGATATGGTGTGCGCTTTCGAGCCGTGAGCATAAGCGAGCGCAACCCCGGTATAAACGTCAATTAATAAAAATATCTGATGGTTGAAAAGAATTTAAGGATTGACTGTGATTTGTTATTGACAAGCCCGCATCTTCCTGCTAAAAGGCGTTTCAGACATGAGGGGCTGTAGCTCAGATGGGAGAGCGCTTGAATGGCATTCAAGAGGCCAAGGGTTCGATTCCCTTCAGCTCCACCAGATTGCTGATATAAGGTTAGCCGATGCGGCTAACCTTTTTTTATTAGGCTTTATCGGAAATAAAAAAGGCTCTCGCAAAGCACGCGGAGAGCGCAAAGGAAGAAAAACAGAAATGCACTGTCCATTGCAATTTTCAGATGTGTTGCTGTCTTCAGGTCTCTGCGGAATCTTCTTGTCCCCCTTTTCTCTTTTTATATCTTTGCGGACTTTGCGCCTTTGCGAGAAATTATTTTTAATCTGTTTACAAAGACCTTTTGAATCAGGCTTCAGGCGACATTATGGAACAGACAGAACAGCAGAAGCAGGAACATAATTTTTGGCAGGATCATTCCCTGCATTTTTTGGAAATGGCGTTTCGCACGGACCGGCATGAAAGCATCACACATCCTGACGGATACGGCAAAAAAACCGGCGACTGCGGCGATACGGTTGAAATGTTTCTGATGTTGCGGGACAATCACATCCGCTCGGTTTCTTTTCAGGTTTACGGCTGCATGAACACCAATGCCTGCGCCAATACCGTGGCCCATCTGGCTGAGGGAAAGACTTTGGAAGAAGCATGGGAAATCACGCCTGAAAAAATCGCTGCATTTCTGGAAACCCTGCCCCCGGATCATATCCACTGCGCTGAATTGGCCGCAGGGGCTTTTTATCTCGCGCTGGCGGATTGTCAGGAAATAAAAAAACAGCCGTGGAAGAAAGCTTATCGCTGATCATGCCTCTTTTTGCCGTGTTTTTTGCCACGAATGAACACGAATGTCTCACAAATGAGACACAAAGCACAAGGATTTGACAACTCCTTTTCTGTCCCTACGCGACTGACATATTTTACCAATTGCACAATAGACATTTTCGGAGAGTCTCCCGCAAAGACCAGCAAAGCCGCCGAATGTCATTTCGAGCGTCCGGAATGTCATTTCGAGTGCAGCGAGAAATCTTTCCTCCTTTGCGCTCTCCGCGTCCTTTGCGAGAACCTTTTTTATTTCCGAAAAAGTCTAATGTCTGTCTGCCGCAGACGCGCACATACGGACGCGTAGAAGAGGTGATGAACCTTTGCCGCTGTCATTCTGAGCGCCCGCCGTGTCATTCTGAGCGGAGCGAAGAATCTCTCTTCCGGCACTGAGACCCTTCACTGCGTTCAGGGTGACAGGTTCCGGTGTCATTCCGAGTTCATTCTGAGCGCCCGCCGTGTCATTCTGAGCGGAGCGAAGAATCTCAGGAAAAGTTGACGAAGTAAAATTTATTGCAGCCGGATTTTCATTTTCAATGTAAATGTTGTCCCCATGCCGAGTTCGCTCTCCACGTCAATCCTGCTCTCCGGATAGGATTCCACAATGCGCCGCACAATTGAAAGCCCCAGCCCGGTTCCGTTCGATTTTGTCGTAAAGAAGGGATCAAAGACGGATTTTATCGTCTCCTTTGACATGCCGCAGCCGGAATCCGCAATCTTAATAAAAACATATCGGTTTCTCAGGGGATACATTTCAACCAGAATTTCGCCCGAATCTGAAATCGCCTCGGCGGCATTCAAAAGCAGATTCCAGAGTATCTGACGGAAATGAATCGGATCCATTTCCACCCGGATACCGGATGCAATTTTCTGTGTGATCTTAATTTTTCCGCAACAGGCTCTGTCTTTTTCAAACAGCACGATCAGTTCCGTTATTGCCCTGTCTATCTCAAAAGCACTTGATCTGCCCACCGGCGGTCTTGCAAAGAGCAGAAAATCATTCACAAGCGTACTCAGACGGTCTGCTTCGCGCAGCACAATCCGCATGAGCTTGTCATGATCCGGCTCGTAGGAAATATATTCCCGCAACATCTGTATGGCACCCCTGAGAGAAGCCAGCGGATTTTTAATCTCATGCGCCAGCCCGGCAGCCATTTCGCCCACAGCCGCCATTTTCTCAAAGTGCTTCATATTGTCTTCCATTGCCAGCAGCACTTTTTTGGTTTTTCTTTCCTGTTCTGACAGCAGACTGCTCAGAAAAGACACCGCGCAGCATGCCATCAGGATCATAATGATCTTATAGATCACATGACTCCAGGGATAATTGATCCGGGCAAGGGTGTCATCTATTCCGAGGGGCGTAATCAGTCCGTAAAATTCAAGATCAATCATCACGCCGTACTGTATGGTGCAGAGTGCGGCAATAATCATGCTTCCCCTTCGGAAAAGCAGCATACTGGCATAAATAATCACCACAAGATAAAGAAATAAAAAAACACTGAAAAAACCGCCGGTCATAAAGATGATGAGACTGACGACAAAAGTATCTGTGATGATCTGTATGTATGCAAAAGCTGTCAGACCTGTGAGTTTTTTCCGACCGGTTTCCGAGTCCGGCATAAAGAAAATTTTCAGTATCAGGGTGTAAAGAAAGGAAAGAATAAAAATCCCGGCGATCAGCCCGTAAAGCCCTATTAAGGGATCGGCAAGCGGGGAAGAGGTTTCCGTCAGTTGCAGAATAATGGTGGAACCCAGCAGCAGGCTTGTAAAAAGGACTCGGAAAAACGTGAGCCATTTCAGCCTTCGGGTAAAGTCAGTATGAGTATTCATTTAAGTGAGAATTGAGAATTGAGAATTGAGAAATAGGAGTGCTGAGGGCTGAAGGACTGAGTGCTGAGTCCTCAGCACTCAGCACTCAGTCCT
This sequence comes from Desulfatirhabdium butyrativorans, assembly GCA_022736535.1. Lineage (GTDB taxonomy): Bacteria > Desulfobacterota > Desulfobacteria > Desulfobacterales > JAIFKL01 > JAIFKL01. The sequence goes on from DZCT01000098.1 coordinate 3,012, forward strand.
TTCTCACTTCTCATTTCTCATTTCTCAATTTTAAACCGCTCCTGCCATCGAGAATATGGGGAGATACATGGCAATGACCAGCGTTCCGATGATGCCGCCCAGAAAAACCATCATCATCGGCTCTATCATTTCCGTCATGCCGTCCACTGCCTCGTCCACTTCATCATCATAAAAGTCGGCAATTTTTCCCAGCATAATATCCAGCGCGCCGGTTGCCTCTCCTACGGAAATCATGGAACAGACCATTGAAGGAAAAACGCCGCTTTCCAACAGCGGGTCCGCCATGGTCCGCCCTTCGGAAATTTCGGAGCGGACTTCATATATGGTTGCCTCCACTGTCTTATGTCCCGCTGTTTTTGCCACAATATCCAGCGCATCCAGAATCGAAACGCCGCTTTGCAGCATGGTGCCCATGGTGCGGGTAAATTTGGCAACGGCAATTTTGCGGATTAACATGCCCATGACCGGAATTTTAAGCGTGAGATCATCAACGATAATATGCCCTTTTTCGGTTTTATAAAATTTTTTGAAGGCAAACAGCGCGCCGCCCCCTCCGCCGATAATATAAAGCACATTGCCTTTGACAAAATTGCTCATATTGACAACCATCTGCGTCAAGCCCGGCAATTGACCTCCCAGACCTGCAAACATCTCCTGAAATACGGGAATAACAAAAACCATGATCACCATGACCACGACAACTGCCACGACAATGGTGATCACAGGATACATCATGGCGCTTTTGACTTTTGACTTTAGTTTTGCAGCTTTTTCAAGATGTTCGGACAGTCGGCGGAGGATGGTGTCCAGAATACCGCCGACTTCCCCTGCTGCAATCATGTTCGCAAAAAGATCATCAAACTGGGCAGGGTATTTTTTCATAGATTCGGCAAGGGTGCCGCCGCCCTCAACAGACACTTTGATGTCTTTGAGTATTTTTCTGAAAGTCGGGTTTTCCGCCTGCGTGGAAAGAATGTCAAGACATTGGATGATGGGAAGTCCCGCGTCAATCATGGTGGAAAACTGTCTGCAAAAAACAATGACATCTTTCGGCGTCACCTTCGGCTGGAAAAGAGCAATGTTTGCAAACAGGTCTTTGGGTTTTTCCTTGATCTCGGCATCCAGCAGCCCGCGTTTTTTCACATAGCCTTCCACCATCCTTATGTCGGTGGCTTCCATTTCCCCTTTGAGTTTTTTATTTTTTTTCGGGTCTTTTCCTTTCCATACATAAACCTTTGATTCTATTGCCATAACTGCCTCCTGTACCTGCTTTCCCCCTCAGGGGCGGCTGTCAGTTTGTACAAATCACTGTTTCATTATCTCTTTAACCTATCATATCTTAAAATAAAATAACAGCAGATTTATGAAAATTGCCGTTTAGATAAAACGGCTCATTCGTCAATGCTTTTAAATTAATCGGAAAAACCCCCTTTCTTAAAGGGGGGCAGGGGGGATTTTTCGCAGAATCCCCGTGTCTGTATCAGCCCGGGACCCTTTAAAAAAGAGGAAAATCAATGTCCAGATACTTGAGGGGGCGGGGAGTTTTCACTTTATGCTGATAAATTTTGTCATTCTGAGCGAAGCGAAGAATCCCGCGCACCCGCATGAGATTCTTCGCTTCGCTCAGAATGACAGTTACTTTTCAAACACCCTCCAGACATTTTCGGAAATAAGCGGCAGAACTGCCCGCAGAGACCGGAAGTCCGCGGGAAATTGAAAGCCGTCCTGTATTTCTGTCTTTCCTCCTCTGCGCTCTCTGCGTCCTTTGCGAGAACCTTTTTTTATTTCCGAAAATGTCTGATAACTTAACAGCATCGGACCTGATCCTGCTCTGCCCCGGTTTCGGCTTAACTTAACGGATTGGGAACGGATTCCGGTTCTTCTTTTGTCTCAGCGTGCGGCAAACCCGGATTTGTGCGAAAATAATTGCCGACTTTCGCTCTCAGCGCATCTAAGTAAACATAGTAAACCGGCGTAAAATACAGCGTGAGCAATTGAGACACCACGAGTCCGCCGACCACTGCCAGACCGAGGGGTCTGCGGGCTTCAGCCCCCGCGCCGAAGCCCACCGCAATCGGCAGCGTTCCCATCAGCGCAGCCATCGTGGTCATCATAATGGGGCGGAACCGGATCAGCGCGCCTTCGTAAATCGCTTCTGCTACGGATTTCCCGTTGCTGCGCTGCGCCTCCAGCGCGAAGTCAATCATCATAATCGCGTTTTTCTTCACAATGCCGATGAGCATAATAATGCCGATAAATCCGTAAATTCCCAAGTCTTCTTTGAACAGCATCAGCGTGATCAGCGCGCCCGCGCCGGCTGAAGGCAAACCGGAAAGAATCGTCATCGGATGGACAAAACTTTCATACAGAATGCCCAGAACAATGTAAATCACCACCACCGACATGATGAGCAGTATCCACAAGCCCTTGAAAGAATCCTGAAATGCCTGCGCGGTTCCCTGAAAATTCGTGCTGAACGCGGCGGGCAGGTTTTTTCTCGCCAAATCTTCCACAGCCGACACTGCCTGCCCCAGCGAAACCCCGGGACTTAAATTGAACGAGAGTGTCACCGAAGGCAGTTGCCCTGAGTGATTGATAGAAAGCGGTCCTACGCCGAGTGAAAGCTTGGCAACGGTTTCAAGCGGCACAAGCCTGCCGTTGGCGGAACGCAGGTAAAGCATTGAAAGTGCATAGGGATTTTTCTGATATTCGGGCGCAAGCTCCATCATCACGCTGTAGGTATTGTTCGGCGCGTAAATCGTGGAAACTTCACGGGACGCGTAAGCGGTACCCAGCGCATCTTCAATCTGAAGCATGGTAATCCCCAGCGCGGCGGCTTTGTCTCGGTCAATGGCGATGTTCACCTGGGGATTTTTGAGCTGAAGATCGCTGTTCACATCTTGCAGGAGCGTCAGTTCTTTCATCTTTTCTTCAAAGCGGGAAGCGTGCTGATATAACTCCCCGGTGTCCGGGCTTTGAAGCGTAAACTGATAAAGTCCTTTGCTGTTCCTCGCTCCGATGTTGATGGACGGCGGATTTTGAAGAATGGTGCGGATCCCCGGCACGCCCGCAAGCCGGGGGCGGAGTTTGCGAATCAACTCATCCGCGCTGAGGCTTCGCTCCTCTCTCGGCTTCAGACGGAGTGTCATTCTGCCTGAATTGCCCGCTCGGTTGGGTCCTCCGGAGCCGACGAGAGACATGACCGCAGCCACATCCGGTTCTTTGGAGACAATATCCGCAATCGCCTGCTGATACTGATACATGGCATTGAAAGAAACGCCCTGATCCGCTTCGGTGACTGCCTGAATCTGTCCGCTGTCAACCGATGGTAAAAAACCTTTGGGCGCAATGCCGAAAAGCCAGACAGTCGCGCCGAAAAGCAGGAAAGAGGAAAACAGCGTGAGAAAGCGATGTCTCAGGGTCACACGGAGTGTTATCTCATAGACACGGCGCATTCCGTCAAAGACCCGTTCCGAAGCTTTGTAAAGCCTTCCGTGACCTGCTTCCGGCATCGGGCGGAGCATGATGTTGCAGAGCATGGGCGTGAGACTCAGTGAGACAAAACCGGAAATCAGGATTGCGGCGATAATCGTCACGGCAAATTCGTTGAACAGCCGCCCCACAACGCCGCCCATGAACAGCACGGGAATAAAGACCGCCGCGAGTGAAAGCGTCATGGACAGAATCGTGAAGCTGATTTCCGCCGCGCCGGTCAGCGCCGCCTCCCTCGGCGATTTTCCCTGTTCGATATGTCGGACAATATTTTCAAGCATGACAATGGCGTCATCCACCACAAAGCCTACGGAAAGCGTCAGCGCCATAAGTGAGATATTGTCAAGGCTGTAGTCCATGAGATACATCACCGCAAACGTGCCGATGACGGACAGCGGGAGCGCCAGTCCGGGAATAATCGTGGCGGAGACATTCCGCAGGAAAAGGAAAATCACCAGAATGACAAGGCAGATCGTGAGAAAAAGTGTAAATTTCACATCTTCCACCGACTCCCGGATGGCTTTGGAGTAGTCATAAAGAATTTCCATTTTCACGGACGCGGGAATCTGCTTCTCGAACAGGGGCAGCAATGCCTTGATGTCGTCAACGATTTTCACGGTGTTGGTGCCGGGCTGTCGCTGTATGGCTAAGACAATCGCCGGAATGCCGTTGTAGCGGTTTGCCCGCTTGTTTTCCTCCACGCTGTCTATGACGCTGCCGATTTGCTCAAGCCGCACGGCAGCACCGTTGCGGTATGAGACAATCAGGGGGCGATATGACTCGGCATTTCTGATCTGTCCGTCTGTTCGGATGGTGTATTCCCGAAGGGGACCCGATAAGACGCCGGTGGGAAGATTCACGTTTGAGCGGCGCACCGCGTCAGCGACTTCATCCACGCCGATTTCTCTGCCTGCCATTGCATCAGGATTGAGCTGAATCCGCACCGCGTATTTCTGAGAACCGTAAACCATGACCTGCGCCACGCCGCTGACCATGGAAATGCGCTGTGCGAGAAGAGTTTCCGCGTATTCGTTCACATCGGAGAGCCGCAGGGTCGGGGAACTGATCGCGAGATAAAGAACGGGCTGTGCCGCAGGATTGACTTTCCGCAGCGACGGCGGGCTGGACATATCCGAAGGGAGATAACGCAATGCCGAAGAAATCGCGGACTGAACATCCTGAGCGGCAGCGTCAATGTCACGGTTCAGACTGAACTGCAAAGTAATCCGGCTGTTGCCCTGACTGCTCACGGAAGTCATGGAATCTATACCGGCAATGGTGGAAAAGACTTTCTCCAGAGGCGTGGCAACCGATGCGGCCATGGTTTCCGGGCTGCTCCCGGACAGGGACGCGCTGACTTCAATGGTCGGAAAATCCACATTGGGCAAATCGCTCACCGGCAGGAGGCGATAGGACATGATACCGAAAATCAGAATTGCGGTCATGACCAGCGTTGTCATAACAGGTCGAATGATAAATATGCGTGAAAGGTTCATGACAATTCTCTACAAATATGACGCATCTGCGATGCTGTTTCTCTCTACTACAAATATGACGCATCTGCGATGCTGTTTCTCTCTACTACAAATATGACGCAT
>DZCT01000098.1:8201-12942 GCA_022736535.1 Desulfatirhabdium butyrativorans
TGCTGTTTCTCTCTACTACAAATATGACGCATCTGCGATGCTGTTTCTCTCTACTTCTCACTTCTCGCTTCCTTGACTTCCACCTTTGCGCCCGGCGTGAGCAGAATATGTCCGTCAGTGACAAGCGTTTCACCGGCGCTGACGCCTTTTTCAATAACGGTTTCTTTATCTATGATCCTGCCGACGCTTACGGTCCGCATTTCTACAGTCGAGTCGGATTTCACGACATAGACATATTGCCCTTCAATGCCGGTCTGAACCGCGTGCGAGGGCGCAACCCGCGCACCCTGAATATCCGTAAGCTTCAGAATGACTCGCACAAACTGCCCGGGCCACAGCAAGTTATCTGCATTGGCGAAAAGCCCTTTCAGTCTCACCGTGCCGGTGGCTTTGTCCACCGTGTTGTCAACCGCTGCCAGTTCGCCGTTTTCCCGCGATGTCTCATCTTCTGAGACAAAAGCAGAGACATGGGGCTTTGACTCAGCCATATAATCTAAAATAGCGGAAAGATGCTGTTCCGGCACGGAAAAACTCACATACACCGGCTGAATCTGGTTGATAATGACTAACGAGCGGTCATCGTTTTCCTTGATGATATTTCCCTCATGCACCAGCACCGCGCCGGCTTTTCCCGAAACCGGCTATTTGATTGCAACGTAGTCAAGCTCTAACCGGGCGTTTTCCACGCCGGCTTCGTCTAATCTGACAGTTGCCCGAAGCGCGCTGAGATTCGCGTGCATCTGGTCATATTGCTCCTGCGTCACCGCGTCTTTCTCAATCAGCTTTTTATAACGAGCCACATCCGCTTCGGCTTTTCTGATCAGCGCAGCGTCTTTCTCAAGCCTTGCTTGCGCTTCTTTCAGCGCGATTTCAAAGGGACGGGGATCAATGCTGAACAGCGGATCGCCTTTTTCCACATCCTGACCGTCCCGGATAAACTGCCGGACAATCATGCCGCCGACGCGGGGCTTGACCGCCACGGTTGTATAAGCTTCCACATTGCCGATAGCCCGTATTTCCACGGGAACGGTCTTTTCCAAAACTTGGGCAACTCGCACCGGCACGGTTCTTTTCTTTGCCGCGGGTTTTTCATCTTTTTCTTTTGCAGCACACGCGCAGAGCAGCGCCAGAAAAAGAATGAGGAAATGTGAAGAAAATTTTTTCGGAGATAAGATCATCTCAGATAACATCCCTTCTGTCCGAATTGCAGTCCGTAGGGTGGGGGCAGAGCGCAGACCGGACGGCTGAAAGGCAGTGCCTCGATGCGCTCTGCCCACCCTACAAGACTATGCCTTATTTTTTTCCAAAAGTTTTTCACAGGCAGCTTTACTGCCGCAGGAGGAACATCCGCACGCGCAGTTTCCGCCTTTCTTGAAACTTCTGTAAAAGCTTCTGACAACATAAAACACAGCCGCACCGACTATCAGAAATGTGAGTAAATCTTCCATTTTGTCACCGTTATACCAATTCGCTTTCAGGAATGCAGAAATCTGTTCCCGGCCGGACACGGCGTTCTCCGCCGCTGTAGAACTGCCCGGTTCAAAACAGATAAACCCGTTTTACCGAATGCGGAAAGCATTAATTTTGAAAGCGAATTGGTATTAGTTAAATTTTGACAGGGAGATACAGGATATTTGTCTCTCGCAAAGAACGCAGAGAACGCAAAGAAAAAAGAGGAAAAACCGGATGTCCGAAATTCCGAAACATCTCCTTTCCCGCATCTTTGCGTGCTTTGTGAGAAACATTATCTGTTCATCAATCCTGTATATCCTGTATATTAGACTTTATCGGAAATAAAAAAAGGCTCTCGCAAAGCACGCGGAGAGCGCAAAGAAAGAAAGATTTCCCGCCGCACCCGAAATGACATTCCGACAGCTTTGCGTCTTTGCGGCCCGGCTAAGAATAGACGCGAGAGACTCAGCCGCTTATTTCCGAAAATGTCTATTCTGTATATCCCTGTTATAAAAATTAATACCCCATCACCGATCCGATCTGAAAGACAAGCACCGCCAGCCCAAATGCCAGCAAGGTATTAAATACCATCGAGAAAAGTCCCCATTTCCATGAACCCGCTTCCCGGATGATGCAGACCACCGCCACAAAGCAGGGCGCATAGAACATCGTGAAAATAATCAGGCTCAATGCGAGCAGCGGAGACCAGTTCGGAGATTTTGCCAGCGTCTCGGAAAGCGATTTGCCTGATTCTGCCTCTGTCTCTCCCAGCGAATACGCTGTGCCGAGCGCGGAGACAAGCACTTCTTTGGCGGCAAATCCGCCCAGCAATGCGATATTGATGCGCCAGTCAAAACCGGCGAATCGGGTTATGCTTTCCATGAAGGTCCCGATTCTGCCCGCGAGGGAATTTCTCAACCGGGCTTTTGCCGCTTCCGAGTCAATATCCTGCAACAGTTCTTTGATATGCTCGGCTTCTGACGGGGAATTTGCATGGGCAAGCGAGGTTTGAAGCGATTCCCGCTGCTGTTCAAATTTCTGAGCCTCTTTTTCCGGAAGTCCCGGAAAGGTCATCATTGCCCAGATAATAACAGATATTCCCAGAATTACAGTTCCGGCTTTCTGAATATACTGCCATGTGCGTTCCCAAGTATGTATGGCTAATCCCTTAAACGTGGGAAAACGGTAGGGCGGCAGTTCCATGACAAACGGCGTTGCGGATCCTCGGATGATCGTCAGCCGCAGAAACTTTGCCACCAGCAGCGCGCCCGCCCATGAAACCAGCGTCAGAATCAGCATGAGCAGGGCTTTGTTTTTTCCGAAAAATGTGCCGGTCAGCAGCGCCAGCAGCGGGAGTTTTGCCCCGCAGTTCATAAACGGAACGGTCAGCAGCGTTGCCATGCGTTCTCTTGTGGATTTGAGGGTCCGGGTTGCCATCACGCCCGGCACCGCACAGCCGCCGGCAATTCCCCCGGAAAGAATATAAGCCATGGCAGAACTGCCGTGGAGTCCGAAGATTCTGAAAATTCTGTCCATCATAAACGCGACTCTTGCGAAATACCCGGAATCTTCCAGCAGCGCGATGCCGAAAAACATGAACATAATCAGGGGGACAAATCCGAGTACGCCGCCCACGCCGTCAATGATGCCCGATACGATCAGCGATTTGAGGAAACCGTTGTCCATCGCGGTTGAAACTGTGTCACTGAGCCATGAAAAAAAGGCTTCAAACCAGCCCACCGGCACTTCGCTGTAAGTAAAGGTAAACTGATAAAGTCCCGCCAGCACCGCCAGCATTATCAGGGGACCCAGAAAGCGGTGCGTCACAATTCTGTCTATTTTATCAGACGTGTAAAGTCTGTTTTCGTCGTCTTTACGCCGGATCACGCCTTTTCTGACAATGGAATGGATATAGCCGTAGCGGTAATCCGCCAGCATGGCTTCAGGATAAGTGTCCATCGTATCTTCAAGATGCGCGGTCACACTTCTCATCATTCCCGTAAGTTTTTCAGACAGTTCAGGATTTGCCGTACTGCCTTTGGACAGAATCAGCTCGTCATTTTCCAAATATTTCAGTGCGATCCATCGGGCAGGATAAGTATCTGTCAGAAAATTGCCGGAAATGATTTCTTTTTCCATTTCCTGAAGCACCCGGTCCAGATCATCTCCGTAGGAAATCTGCAAGGGTTTTTGCCGAATTTTTTCTTCCGCAACCCGTGCGGCGGTTTTCATCAAATCGTGCTTGCCGTAGCCGATGCGGGCAATGATGGGGACCACCGGAACGCCCAGCAGTTCGGACAGCTTTTCGGATTTGATTTCGATGCCGCGGGATTTTGCCACATCAATCATGTTCAGGGCAATGCAGACAGGAATGCCGCGTTCAAGGAACTGAAGCGAGAGGTAAAGATTCCGTTCCAGATTGGATGCGTCAACAATATTGACAATGATTTCCGGTTTTTCATTGACCAGAAAATCCCTTGCCACCACTTCCTCAACAGAGTATGCGGTCAGCGAATAGGTTCCGGGAAGGTCCACAATGCGGAGCTGGTATCCGTCATGAAGATAAATGCCTTCTTTTTTTTCTACTGTAACCCCGGGATAATTTCCCACATGCTGACGTGCGCCGGTCAGTTCGTTAAAAAGCGTGGTTTTTCCGGCATTGGGATTTCCGGCTAATGCAATGGTTATTTTCATTTTCTTGAAAATTTTCTCGTTACAATGTTCCGCGTCGTAAAGCGGGTTTCAAACCCGCTTTACATACACGCTCCCTATAACGCTTAAAAAATGACAGCTAAAAAACTAAGTTTCTTCAAGAAACTTAGTTTTTCAAAAGGGTTTTACGCGACTTCCACTTCAATATGATCTGCCTCGCTGTTCCGCAACGTGAGCGTGAATCCTCTGATTTTCAGCGCCACCGGATCATACAGAGGCGCACGCCCCTGTATTCTTACAGGCGTACCCGGGACCAGTCCCATATCACGAATACGTCTGCCCAATTCACCGCCCACCTTGACAGCGGAGATAACTCCGGATTGATTGTCGGACATCTTTCTCATGCTTAATCGAGACATGTTTTACTTTAACCTCCGTGATCTTTATTTTTTTTGTTCGCTATTACTGCCTTCAGGCGGAAAGTGCATAAAAACGCTTGAAGACGCTGTTGCGAACGCATATTTTCAATCTTCCGTTCCGGAACAATTTTTTATAGAATAATTTCATATTGAGGCTATTTTTTTTGGTATGACGAAAATATAATGGCATAACGGATTTATGTCAAGTGTTTTTTTAT